>JAIRKW010000059.1 GCA_031259875.1 Campylobacteraceae bacterium | reverse complement strand
GGAGTAATTTTTATATTTTATCAGCTTTTATTGCTGTTAATTTTAAACTCTATCTACCACAAACCCCGCTTCATCCAAAAACTGTGAAGGCAGATATTCTGTCTTTTTGATTTTGTCATATTTGGCAAATGATAAAAAGAGTCTATCTTTTGCTCTTGTAGCAGCTACATAAAATAATCTTCTCTCTTCTTCAAGACTTCCGCCGCTCATGCACATAAGTTTTTTATTTGGAAACCGCCCATCCATCAAATCCACAACATAAACCTCTTTAAACTCAAGCCCTTTGCTTGCATGAATGCTCAAAAGATTTACCCCTTCCCCTTCGCTCATTTCATTGCTTCCAAGTGTCAAAGCATTTAAAAAACTATGTATATCGCGGTAGTTTTTAGCCAAATCTTTCAAAAGCCAAGCTTTTCTCATTATCCTCTCTTTTGCTTCTTCGACAAGTTTATTATCTGTGCTACCGTCTTTAAGTGTACCTCTTTTTTTGGCAAGCAAGTTTGCTATCTCTTCAAAAACAGACGAATTTACCGCGTGTTCGCAAAGGCTAAGCGGCAGTTTTATCATACGGCTCTCTTTTAAAAATTTATAAAAATTATAGATAAACTTTGCCGCCTCTTCATTGATGCGTGAATTTTTCAGTATTGGATTGGACAAAAATGCTTCTTCAAAATTAAGATGATAAAATCTGCTGATACTTCCCACATCGTGTATATCGTCAAACAGTCCAAGTTGTGTGTTTTTAATCTTTTTTTTAAATGGATTTTCAATGTCTTTTGGCTTAAAAAACGCCTCTTTTATATCACCGCCGCCAATTTGCAAAAGCGCATCGAAAAGCTCTTTTGAAAACGCCGCTCCAACGCCTTTTGCATATTCAAAGATATGGATAAACGCCATCATATCTTTAGGATTTACAAATAAGCTTACCAAATCCAATATCGCTTTTACTTCAAGCGAATCGAAAAAACTGCTGCTGCCCTTTCGTTTACATTTAATGCCAAGCTCTCTCAAACTTGCTTCTATGCCGTCTGCGCTGGAGTTATTTCTAAATATCACCGCTATATCACACGGCGCAGTTGTCGAAGCTTCAATTTTTGCCGCGATACCTTGATATTGTTCAAAAAGTTCATTATAAGTAAGTAATTTCGGAGCTTCGAAGTTACCTTCTCTTGTTACTTTAAGCTCTTTTGGATAAAGACGCGGATTTTTCTCAATTACTCTATTTGCCAAAGACAAAATCATTTGTGATGACCTGTAATTTTTATCTAGAGTAAATATATTCGCATCTTCATACCGCTCTTTAAATGTGCCGATTATCTTTATATTTGCTCCGTTAAAAGCATAAATACTCTGGTCATAATCACCCACACAAAAGACACTCTTGGATGAAAAGGCTTTTATTAAAGAACCTTGTAGTGTATTTGTATCCTGATACTCGTCTATCAAAATCTCTTTGAAAAAAAGTCCTGTATCTTTTTTTCTTAACTCTTCGCGGAAAAATATAAGTAAATCATTAAAATCTACATATGAAAATGCCTTCTTTTCTTCCTTGAATTCTTCCAATATATCTTCATAAATATCAAAATAGATGTCATGTTCGCTTTCGTTTTTTTTGAGCCATTCGCTGAAAGAGAGTTCGATTTCAGAGTTTTGATAAAGTGAAAAAAGGTCGTAAAGATACTGCGCTTGATAAGGTTTGATTGTTGAATCTATATGAGTAAAACGCCTTTTAGCATGTATTGCCTTTAATAAAATCTTAAGTTCTCTTGGCTGTTTTAAGATAATGTTTTTGCCAATTTTTTTTAAAAGTTTGTAACTTACAGCGTGAAATGTTCCTGCTTCTATTTTTTTAACCGTTTCGCTGTCAAAAAAACGTGCTACACGCTCTATCATTTCACTTGCAGCTTTATTTGTAAAAGTAAGCAGCAAAATCTCTTCAGGCAATACGCCGTTTTGCAGAAGATGAGCGATACGCGCCACTATCGTGGAGGTTTTTCCAGTACCTGCGCTTGCTATAATGAGATTGTGTCCAAAAGGCGCAGTAGCGGCGTTAAACTGCTCTTGATTTAATCGTGAAAGAGGCAAAAAACTATCCTTTTTTTGAAAGCCAAAAGGATAGCAGGATACTGCTTAATATTCAAAATATTTTGTGTTTTAACTTTTATTTTTTGGAATTTTTAGCTTTAATACGCTTTTCATATGCTTCATTTGATGTACTGCTTGCAAACTTTGCTTTACCATAAAGCACACACCCTTTTTCGCCCGGCGAACACTCTTTTTTCAGCAAGCTGCACTTTTTATCAATCAAATGCGAACACTCCCACGAACCCATCTTTACTTATTTCCCCATAAAATAAGCTCTTTGTTCAGGCAAGAGTCTCTCTATCGCATATCTTAGCATTGTGCGGGGCATTTTAAAACGGTATTTTTCCAAAAACTCCAAAAGTTCTTTATAACCGTTGCCAGAGACTTTGCCCATCTCTCTTAACATCCAGCCGCAGGCTTTATGAATCAAATCGTGTTTATGCATCAAAAATTTTTCGCATAACTCCAAAATCAAAGCGAATTCACCCTTGTGTATCAAATACCAGTTTGCCACAATGCTCATGCGTTCTTCCCATAAAAAACCGCTTTGAGACAGCGCGCGCAATATCTCGTAATTGTCTGTTTCATAAGCATATCTGCCCAAAATTTTATAAACGGATATATCTACTAAATCCCAGTTATTGATATACGTTGTGTGTTCAAGATAGAGACTTACTATCTGCTCTTTCTCTGCCAATGCAGCTTTGTCAAATTTGTTTGTTAAGATTATAAGCGCGGCCGCTCTTGCTTCATGAAGATGATTTTTTAAAAGAACAGATATCTCTTCAAGTGTAAGTTTATTGTAAAATTTTTTTGCCGCAGACCTTAAATAACCAGCCTTTATGCCGCAGAACGTATCATTTATATCGCCGTATCCGCCCTCAAAACATTTGAAGAATTTTGTATGATGGACAGCATAATCTTTATCTGCGAATTTCCAAAGTTCATTTATAACATCTTGCGCATTCATAAAACTATTTGTCTTTTAGATTGCGCAGTTTCAAACATCCGTTCATTTTTTTAAGGTTGCAGGATTGCTTGTAAAACGAGGCGGCTTTTTGACTGTCAAAAACTTCGTAATTATATATCTCGCCAAGTTCATAACAGCTGTCGGCATCTTTTAATTTGCAGGCGGCATCAAACAGTTTTACAGCATCATTCAAAACCGCACCGCTCTTTGTTTTATAACCGTAATAATACATACGCGCAATCGTAGCAATATAAACAGCATTGTTTTTGTCAAGCTCATTCGCTTTTTTGAAAAACTCTATCGCTTTTGCGTCGTCTTTGGCAAAACCATCACCCAAAAAGTAAGCAACGCCTGTAAAAAAACAGCCTTGAGCAATATTTTTAAGGCACTCTTTTCGATAAACGGATGCTTTTGATGAGTCAAACTCCGCACTAAGCGCGACACACACTAAACATGAAATCAGGATGAAAATTTTTTTCATTCTCTATTCTTTACATTTCTAAGTTTATCACAGCCATCAAGGTTTTTGAGTTCGCATGATTTTTGATAATACAGCGTCGCCATCTCATAATTAATCTCTATATCGCCATCGCCGTATTCGTATATGCTGCCTAAAACATTACAGCTGTCAAATTCGCCGTACCTGCAGGCGCGGTTGAAAAGTTTCATAGCTTTATCTAAATTTTGTTTATCATTACCTGTTTTATAGTCATAATAGTGAAGTTTGCCTATTGTTGATAAAAAAATGGGATTTTTAGGCTCAAGCTCCTGTGCCATTTGCAAATATTTAAGAGCTTCTTCATCGTCTTTTGGCATAACCTCGCCTAAGAAATAAGCTACACCTAAGAAAAAACAGCCAGAAGCATTTTTAGCAGTACACTCTTTTTGATAACTGTCTACTTTGCGCGCGTCAAATTTCGGTGCTTTTGCAAAAACTGCGCAGGAAATAAACAGCATTGTACAGACAGCCAATTTTAAAAGATTTTGAAACACACTATTCCCCTGTTTACCGAAGATAAAACTTTTTATTCTAACAACTTTTTTCTAAAAAAAACTATAAATTATATTTTAGTTTGCGCCAATACTTGTAAAGCCGTTTTTTAACACTTTTTTAGTAAAATTAAGGCTTTTAAAATTAAAATCAAGGTCATAAAATGAGCGAAAAAGCAGTTTCGTATGAACCGAAAAATATAGAAGAGAGTTATTATAAAATCTGGGAAAGCAGAGGATATTTTGAACTTGAGGGCAATAAAAATATACAAAAAAAAGATAAAAATTTTTCTATTATGATGCCTCCGCCCAATGTCACAGGAAGTCTTCATATAGGACACGCACTTACTTTTACGCTTCAAGACATTTTAACGCGCTACAAAAGAATGGACGGATATAAAACTCTTTGGCAGCCAGGCGTCGACCACGCAGGAATCGCCACCCAAAATGTAGTTGAAAAACAACTTTTAAAAGAAGGGACTAAAAAAGAGGAGTTAGGGCGTGAGAAATTTTTGCAAAAAGTATGGGAATGGAAAGAGTACAGCGGCGGAGAGATAATAAAACAGCTGCGAAAGCTTGGCGCAAGTCCGGCTTGGAGCAGAGAACGTTTTACTATGGACGATGGACTTAAAAGTGCTGTGCGAAAAGCTTTTGTAACTCTTTACAACGAAGGACTTATAGTACGCGGAAATTATATGGTCAATTGGTGCACACATGACGGCGCACTAAGCGATATAGAAGTTGAGTATGAAGAGCACAAGGGAAAATTATACTACTTAAAATATTTTTTCAAAAACTCCGACAAATATCTCACCGTTGCCACAACAAGACCCGAGACATTCTTCGGCGACAGCGCTGTAATGGTAAATCCTAATGATGAGAGATATGCCAATATCATAGGCAAAAGCGTGATTTTACCGCTTATAGGACGCGAGATAAAAGTTATAGCAGATTCTCAAGTGGATACAGCATTTGGAACAGGCTGCGTTAAGGTAACCCCAGCGCACGATATAAACGACTATGAAGTCGGCAAACGGCACGATTTGGAATTTATCACTATATTTGACGAAGAAGGTATTTTAAATGCTCACTGCGGAGAGTTTGAAGGCAAAGAGAGACTAAAAGCAAGAGATGAGATAGTAAACGAACTGCAAAAAAGAGGCAATATAGAAAAAATCGAAGAATATACAAATCAAGTCGGACACTGCTACAGATGCAAAAATGTAGTTGAACCTTATATATCAAAACAGTGGTTTGTCAAAAAAGAGATAGCAAAAGGCGCGATAGAAAAAGTGGGCAACGCTCTTACAAAATTTCACCCGCCGCATTGGATAAATTCATATAACGCATGGATGAAAGATTTACGAGATTGGTGCATCTCAAGACAGCTTTGGTGGGGGCATAGGATACCTGTATTTTACTGCGACAAGTGCGGCAATGAGTGGGTAAGCGAAGAAGAAAACCCGCATGAATGCCCAAAATGCGAATCAAAAAACTTTCATCAAGACCCCGATGTGCTTGATACATGGTTTAGCTCCGGACTTTGGCCGTTCTCTACGCTTGGCTGGGAAAACGGCGCGCACGAAAAGAACAAGTATAACCAGAGCGATTTAATGGATTTTTACCCGAATTCTATTTTGATAACCGGATTTGACATTCTCTTTTTCTGGGTCGCAAGAATGATGTTTTCAGGCGAACATTTTATGGGAAAACTGCCGTTTGACAATATTTATCTGCACGCTTTGGTAAGAGACGAATTCGGTCAGAAGATGAGCAAGTCAAAAGGTAACGTCATAGACCCATTGGATATGATAAATGAGTTCAGCGCAGACGCTTTACGTTTTACACTGGCGGTTTTGGCAGTTCAAGGAAGAGACATAAGGCTTAGCAAAGAGAGACTTGAGCAGATGAGAAATTTTACAAACAAACTTTTCAACGCCTCAAAATTTCTGCTTTTAAATGAAGCCGGTTTTAAAGATTTGCAAGAGATTAAGATAGAGACAAAACTCGGACTTTATATGAAAAGCCGCTTAAATGCCGCTGCAAAAGAGGTGAGAGACTATCTTGACAGTTATAGATTTAACGATGCGGCAACAACGCTTTACCGTTTTTTGTGGGGAGAGTTTTGCGACTGGGGTATAGAGCTTGCTAAAGCACAAAAAGAGTCTGTAAGAGAGCTTGGAGCGATTTTTAAAGAGGCTATGAAACTTTTACATCCATTTATGCCTTTCATTTCCGAATATCTCTATCAAGAGTTAAGCGGCACATCACTTGAAGAGAATGAATCCATTATGATAAAGCCTTATCCTGACGATTTGACGCGCGATAGCGAAACAGAGAAGATTTTCTCACTTGTCATAGAGGCAATCGTAAGCATTCGCCGTGCAAAAGCCACTTTGGATATCAATGGGCAAATTCCTCAAGCCAGCGTTAAGATTGAAGATACAGATATTGACGATAGTTTTTTGCCATTCATAAAACTGCTTGCAAAAACACAGAATATAACTTTTACCAAAACAAATATACAAAATGCTGTACGCGACGTAAGTGACAATCTGGAAGTTTTCATACCTCTTGAAAATGTGGATTTGACTCCGCTGATTCAAAGGCTGAATGCTCAAAAGATAAAACTTGAAAAAGAGACGGCAAAACTTGAAAATATGCTAAACAATGAAAAATTTACGGCAAATGCCCCAAAAGAGGTCATAGAGCAAAATAGAACTGCGCTAAGCGACGCTAAAGTCAAACTCTCGAAGGTTAATGACGAATTGAATACACTTTTAAAGGCTCAAAATTGATAGAGATATCAAATCTTGGCAAATACTTCGGAAATACGAAAATTCTCCGCAATATTAATGTCAAAATTGAACCAAATGAGATATTTGCGATAGTTGGACACAGCGGGGCAGGAAAATCAACCCTGCTTCGCTGCATCAACGGACTTGAAAAATATGATGAGGGCTCTTTGAAGATATTTGGCGAAGAGATAGGCAAACTTAGCGAAGAGAGATTAAGATTTTTGAGAAAAGATATAGGTATGATTTTTCAGCATTTTTCACTGCTGGAGCAAAAAAGCGTATATCAAAATGTAGCACTCCCAATGCAGCTTTGGGGATACAAAAAAAGCGATATAAATAAAAAAGCCGAAGAACTTTTAACGCTTGTGGGGCTTATTCACAAAAAAAACTCTTACCCAAAAGCATTAAGCGGCGGAGAAAAACAGCGTGTAGCCATCGCGCGGGCTTTAACTTTAGAACCTAAAATCTTATTAAGCGATGAAGCTACAAGTGCACTAGACCCAAAAACCACCCTTTCCATACTTGAGCTTTTAAAAACTATCAACAAAACACTTGGCATTACAGTTATTTTAGTAACTCATGAGATGAACGTAGTCAAAAATGCAGCAAAAAGAGCCCTTCTTTTGGAGCACGGACAGATTATAGGTCTTGGCGATATAGAGTCGCTGTTTTTAAAACCTGATGAGAGAATGCGAAAATTTTTAGGAGAAGAGGATATGCTGCCCGAATATGGAGTAAACATAAGACTCTATTTCCCAAGCACAGTCTCGGACAAAGCAATAGTTACCGCTATGGCAAGAGAACTTAACATAGATTTTAATATAGTCTGGGGAAAACTTGAAAAACTGGGGGAAAACGTAGTGGGCTCTTTGGTCATAAATGTTGATACAAAGTATGCTGATATCACGAAAAATTACCTGCAGACGCAAAAAGAGATTTTTTGGGAGACAATCTAAATGAGTGACAGCTTTATACCAATGGCAAAATTAATATTTCAAGCTTTGCTCGAGACTGTTTATATGAGTTTGGTGTCTACCTTTTTTGCCGTACTGATAGGCTTTGCAATCTGCGTAGTTTTGATTATGACGAATAAAAATGGACTCTCCCCGAACAGATACATTTACGGCACGCTTGATATCATAGTAAATATATTCCGCTCGTTTCCGTTTATCATACTCATCATTATTCTTTTTCCGCTTACAAAAATAATCATCGGCAAAATGACCGGCACCACCGCTTCAATCGTGCCTTTGACGATAGGTGCAGCGCCGTTTGTGGCAAGGATATTTGAAAACGCCTTTAAGGAGGTGCATTATGGTATAATTGAGGCCGCCAAATCATTCGGCGCAAGCAAGCTCCAAATAATTTTCAAAATTATGCTTCCCGAAGCGATGCCGAGTATAGTTTCAGCAATTACTCTAACACTTATAGTAATTGTCGGTTTTTCGGCTATGGCAGGTGCGGTCGGCGGCGGCGGCTTGGGACAGGTAGCTATACAATATGGATACAATGGATTTCGAGCGGATGTGCTTTTTATTACCGTTGTGATACTTATTGTACTTGTTCAGCTCTTTCAAGTGCTTGGAAATTTGATTTACAAAATCATCAAACATTAAATTATGAAAGGCGGTTTTCAATGAAAAAGCTTTATGCTTTATTGGTGGGTATTGCGCTTACATTCAGCGCTTGCTCGGATAATAAAAATTCTGCTAAAACGATAACGGTTGGTGCTACGCCCGTTCCTCATGCAGAAATTTTGGAGTTTGTCAAACCACTCCTTGCAAAAGAGGGTTACACGCTTAACATTCAGGTTTTTAACGATTATGTTATACCTAATATAGCGGTATTTCAAGGCGAGATTGATGCTAATTTTTTCCAGCATACGCCATATCTTGAACAGTTTAATAAAGATAAAAATACCGATTTGGTAAAAACAGTCTCAGTTCATTTGGAGCCTATAGGTATCTATTCGACTAAGCTAAAATCCGTTTATGAGCTTAGCGATGGTGCAAAAATATCTATACCAAACGACCCCACAAATCTTAACAGAGCGCTTGAAGTGCTGCAAAGTGCCAGCATTATAAAACTGAACAATGAAAAAGAGTTAAAAACAAAACTTGACATTGTGGAAAATGCGAGAAATGTTGAGATAGAAGAGCTTGAAGCTGCTCAACTTCCGCGTACAATCAGTGATTATGAGCTGTCGGTAATAAATACAAACTTTGCCATCGCGGCAAATCTAAATCCTCTCAAAGACGCGCTTTTCCTTGAGGGCAAAGAGTCCCCGTATGCCAATATCGTTGTTGTAAAAAAAGGCAATGAAAACAAAGAGGCTATCAAAGCTTTGGATAAAGTCTTAAACTCTGAAGATGTTCGCCGATTTATACGCGAAAAGTATCAAGGCGCGATTTTAGAGGCGTTTTAATTTATGATAGAAACCGCAATCGCTTGGCTGGTGCAAACTATAGGAAATTCAGGCTATATAGGGATATTTATCCTGATGGCCATCGAAAGTTCCGTGTTTCCGCTGCCAAGCGAGGTGGTTATCATCCCTGCCGGCTATCTTGCATATAAAGGCGAAATGAACTATTTTTTGATAGTTATAGCCGGCACTTTGGGCTCTTTGGCAGGAGCTTGCTTTAACTACTATTTGGCTTTAAAATTAGGGAGAACTTTGCTTTTAAAATACGGTAAATACATCTTCATAAGACCACACCACTTAGAGACAGTGGAACTTTTCTTCAGACAGCATGGAGAGATTTCGACATTCAGCGGAAGATTGCTGCTTGGAGTTAGACACTTTATCTCTTTGCCTGCTGGACTTGCCCGTATGAATATAGCAAAATTTTCATTCTATACGATACTCGGCTCTTTCATTTGGGTAAATATTTTGGCTCTGCTTGGCTACTTCATCGGAGAAAATCAAGAGTTAATAGAGAGATATCTTACGTTTATTATAATCTTTTTAATCATTGCAATAATTATAATTGGTGTTATTTATATTTGGGGAAAGAGATTGAGAGCCTCCCAAGATAAATAAAGCAATTCATTCTCTTTGTTATGTCATTGCGAATTGCAAAACAATGTATTGATATTCTCTTTTCTGTTAGTGCAAGTTAAGTCAACAATCGCCTTACTTATATATTCTTTCCTTTGTTATTGCAAACTAATGCAGTTAGTGCTGTAATTCATAAATGCACCATCTCAATAATAACGAATAAATTAAGAAGCAATTTCAATCTTTCAGTCATTATGAGCAAAGCGCGGTAATCTTGCAGGATGCTTGTATTTTTGCTGGTTAATTTGATTCAATAGAGAATTGAAATTTGAAATTAAATGTTTGCAGCTTGAAATTCAAATTTTAAATATGTGAAATGCTTTGCACTACTGGATTGACGCGTTACTGTGTTCCTAGCAATGACAAAAGACTTAAATTTTTACCTATGCAAAAATAGCAAGATGGAGAAATATGTTTATAATGTTGAACACTTCGTATTGTCAGATTGCTACGCTGAATGCATCAGCTCACAATGACAGAGGCAGTAAAAATTACCTTATACAAAGCAACAAAAATCATTGGATATTGATTTTCCTTCAATACTGCCAAGTATTTAATAAAATTGATAAAAGAGTATAAAAACTATTTGGTGTTGCTTTTCATAAAAAATTTTTTGAATATCTCTTGATTCTACTAAATACAAACAATATTATTATCTAAAATTTGTAAAGTTTAAATTCAACTTTTACACCAAAAAGTACTAAAGTTTATAAACATAATGGATTTTCATAAAAAACTTTTTACAATTTTGTCAATAGCCGCAATCATGCATTTTGCTTTTCATAATCACATTTGCACTTCGCAAAATTTCACAGTGCACTGCTGCTTCGTTTATATCACGCTTATATCATCGACTTACCATAGCTAATTAGAGTAGTATCAACTATTATATTTATATATCAAAATTTTACAGTAATAATTAGTTTATTTAAATTATTTTTTATTTTAAATATACTAAAATACATTGTAGTTTTTCTACAAATACTTTATATAAAGGATACAAAAATG
>JAIRKW010000044.1 GCA_031259875.1 Campylobacteraceae bacterium | reverse complement strand
CCTTGAAAAAACGCCTATTGAAGAGGTTGTGATAACTCTGCGTAAAACCGACGTATATAATGAAAAGATATTCATTTTGTGGCAGGAGGCGTAGTTTTACCCTTTTTTTGGTATGATTTGCGAAAATCTAAAAGGTAACAAATGGAGTATTATTTATACATCAAAACTTTTCACGTAGTAGCGTTTTTGTCTTGGATGGCAATGCTGTTTTATCTGCCGCGCCTTTTCGTCTATCATGCGGAGCATAAAGAGAATAGTGATTTTTGCAAAGTAGCCAAGATTCAAGAGGAAAAACTCTACAAATTCATCGGCTTGCCCGCATTTTGGGCAACGCTCATAAGCGGTATCGCGCTTCTTGCGTTAAATCCTGCCTTATTAAAAGACGGCTGGATACATGTGAAACTATTGGTTTTGGTGCTTTTAACGGCTTATTCGTTTTCGCTTGATTTTTACAGAAAACAGCTGAAAGAGGGTACATGTAAAAGAAGCGGCAAATTTTTCAGAGCTTACAATGAACTTCCGACTCTATTTGCCATTATCATCGTGACATGTGCCGTGACAAAAGAGTTTTATCTTGTATTTACGCTCTGTATGACAGCGTTGTTTGCATTTATAGTTTTTATGATTATGAGGAAAAAGTAGGGAGTCAATGTGGGAAAGAATACTTTTTGTCTAATCATTATCGGACTTTTCATGAGCGGTTGTGCTTTATCAAACGCGCCTGTTACAGGGCGCACACAGCTTATCTTGATAGATGAAGCGCATGAAAATGCGCTTGGTTTAAGTGAATCAGAAGCTATTTTGAAAAATGCCAATGTAAGTTCTGACAAGGTTTTGACGGAGAAAATCGGCAAAATCGGCAAAAACATTGTCGCTGTCTCTGAAGATGCACAAAAATACGAGTGGAGCTTTTATCTTTTAGAAGATGATACGGTAAACGCTTTTGCGCTCCCGGGCGGTAAAGTCTTTTTTTACACTGGTATTTTGAAATTTATGGATAATGATGACCAGATAGCGACGGTTATGGGACATGAGATAGCGCATGTACTTGCACATCATGGTGCGGAGCGCATGAGTCAGCAAATGTTAAGCAATGCAGGCGCGCAAATACTCTCTTTGGCTCTTAAAATCCCCGCCGAATACCAAAATCTTTACAGTACGGCTTACGGTGCAGCGAGCAATGTCGGCATGATATTGCCCTTTAGCAGAAAACATGAAAGTGAAGCTGATACTATCGGTATTTATCTCATGTATAAAGCAGGATATAATCCAAATGAATCAGTAAAATTTTGGCAAAAAATGGCCGCTGCATCAAGCGGATCGTCGCCTGAATTTTTGTCAACTCACCCTTCGGACATAAAACGCATTAATGATATAAAAGAGTATATCAAAACATTAAAATAGATGATTGGTAAATTTTAATTAGAAAACGACGATTTATAGCAACGGTTGCTGATACAGCAAAGCAACATAAAAATTTAACAAGCATAAAAATCAACTACACATACAAAGTGAGTCGCCGCTTTGTTTAAACCACTTGTGACATTATAATTGCAACAATACATCATTAGGGCTGACAAAGTCAGTATAGCAATCCATCTTCTCCATTATTGTGAAACACAAAGTGTTTATACTTTGAAATACCTTTTTCCAAAACAATCTTTATTGTCTTTCTAATTTTTCAAAGTCTTTTTATGGTTACTTTTTTGCCATGAAAACAATCAAAAAATTGGACAATATATGTAAATTTTGATTATAAGTTTTTGTTTTGCAAATGATGAACATTTTGTGTTGTGGATTGCTGCGTCGTACTTTGCGCTCCATGTTCATGATGGAAGAAGGATTTGAATATCTTTTTCCTTGATTTTTTAAATGCTTAGCAGTGTCAAGAGAGGAAAGAGATGAGATAACACAAAAATGACAAAATAGAATGTTTATAAGACTTTTATCTTGTGAATAAACACTTCATGTTGCTGTATTGCCGCGTCGCTAGCGCTCCTCGTAATGAAGGAAGAGATGGGTTCTTGCATTCCTTTTGCGATTGTCTATGGATTCCCGCATTCTTGCTTCAAAAATCACAAACGATTTTTAAAGACTCAGTTTCTCTGCGATAACACATATTTTGGAAGCTATCGCTCGTTGCGAGAATGACAAAATAGTAGAATTTGTACATTTTTGTACAATACAAGGCGTATTATTTTGCTTTACTTACAGTGAAAGAAAAATTGACGAAAAGATAAAGTTGGTCACTCATGAGTTGATTTACGTCATTTCCGAACGACAAGCGAAGCAAATACAAAAATCTCTCCACCATTGCAAGCTGACAAAATCAGCGTGGCGATTGCTTTTGATATTATAATTGTAATAACACGGCCTCTGTCTCAGCTCAACGAGCAACAGCGCAGGGCAAAGAGCAATGATTGTTTTATTTTGACACAATTTTAAGGACGATGTTTCAAAAAGACATCGTCCTTAAAAATACTTATTTAACTACAATAGACACACTAACACCGCTTGGCACTACAAATGACTCATTATATGCATTATTTGTCGTTTTTCTTAAAAACGGAAAGTGAGCATTAGGAGCAAGCGTTGCAGGTGAAGATGTTGGCAGTTTACGATATTGCCTATACGTATTTCCATCAAACGCTTCTAACTTAAAACCGTTATCGTTATACTCAGGATATCCAAATCCTTTTGGAGCAGTTGCAGCAGGAAACATCGCTATACTTGCTCCCCAATTTCTCAAAGCTTTTGCTAAACCGCCGCTATCGTATACTTTAATAGCTTTGTCTAAGACATCTATCTCTTTTGCTCGATAGTCACTTAAACCACTGTAAGTTTTAAATAGAGTTTTATAAAAATCAACACCGTATTGACGCAGCAAGAACGACCCGAAACTGCTTGCTATAGCATAACTGGAAGGATCGGAATATTTCCAATCTGAAAATTCCTGCTGATAAAGCGGCGCGCTAAGCCAGTCTTTATATCTGCTGGCAGCTCTGTTATATGATATTTTACCGGATATCACATCCTCCATCATTACAGCCCTCATCTCTCCCAAAAAGGCATTAAATTGATTGCCGCCATTCTTAACAACAAAACGCTGATAAAAGTCAATAGCATGAGTAAGCTCATGCGCTATTACACCAAGCGTAGGCCTTTCACTGCCTGCACCTCTTGTGCATATAAATATAGCCACTGCTTCATTAGAGTTAGAAAATGATGTTTTGCGGTAACTGTTAATAGTATTAAAATATCCTCCTATTTTAGGACCGCTATTAAAAAAGACTATATCCAAAGGTTGGTCGCTTGATATAAGATTTGAAGCCTGATGTGGTCCCCAAGGTTCTCCTGCCATGCTAACCACATTAGCATATACGCTGCCAACGTTAGATGCTATATAATCAATTTTTGCTGCACTCATTTTGCCGTTTGCATACTCACTGTCTTCAACCCAGATATTGATAGTGCGTCCATTAACTATCAACTGTTTTCTAAGAGTTGTGGCACGGCTGACAGGACTGTAATCACTAGAAACACTCCAATTATACTTAGCTCCTTCCGACCACACTTTAAATGATGGCTCTTGACTTAGATTGGGGTCAATGGCTTGTTTTATAAGTGCAGGCGGCTCATCTCTCATAAAATCTGGTTCTCTAAACTCGAAAATCTCTTCCCCTTCCTCATACGGATACACCTCATTTTTCAAAGTAGTATCAATAGGAATGGAGGGCAGAGTAACATAACCATTTCCTTCATTTGTATAGACGACAGTTATCTCTTTATCTGACGAAGTTACATCTTTGTTTGACATAAGATATATGGAAACATTCAGATTTACACTGTTTGTACCGCTGTTTTTATAACTCCAGACACTAACATTAGCTCCGCTGCTTGCGTTTAAACTGCTTCCGCAAGAAGCTCCGTTACACTGAATAGTTGCATTTACTGTTCTTATCGGACAATCACCCATAAACATACTGTTGCTCTCATCATCAACGCAACAACCAGCTAACAATAGAATAGACAATAAAGCCAAAACCATTTTAATCTTTCCCATTTTCAACTCCTTTGTTGAATAACCCCCTAGCGAAACTCGCTCCTAATGCTGGAAATCGTTTTCTATGAAAATATTTAAAATACATTTGTAAATATATTCAATATTTCTCATTAAGCGGCGATTATATGCTATTATAAATAATTTGTCAACTTTTTATTGCAAGTTATGCATAAAGGTGTTTGATATAACTATTGTGCCAATTTAACAAGCTACTTTGCTTGCAATGACAGAGTAATAGCTTATTTGTTTATATGACTACTAGATTGATACATTTTTCGCTATTGCAAATAAAGTCTTGTATATTTAATTTGCAATACCTTTTTGCCATTGTGAACCATAAAATGTGGTGGACACTCTCTATCATTGCGAGCCGATGAAGTCAGCGCGGCAATCCAGCAACACGAAGTGCTTATATTTTAAAATACATTTTTCCAAAACAGTCTCTATTCTTTTTCTAATTTTTTTGAACTATTTTTTTAAATTATTTTCTTCCATGAAAGTAACCAAAGAAATTTCCCTTTGATATTGTCCATATAAGGGGAATTAATATCCGAAGAAGACAATGTATCATCTGTTTGTTTCATGAATGATTGAACACTTTGTGTTATGGATTGTCACGCTGCAAGCGGCTTGCAATGACGGAAAAATATCCTTTTGCGATCTTTTAAATATATACATTCACAAACATTCATCACTCTTTCTTGCAGATATTACTAAATATATATCTTTAAAAATAGATTTTGTACGGAACTTTTCAAAAAAGGCAACCGTGACTCAAGAACAGATATGTCTTTTTAAAAATACACTCTGCTTAATTCATCAAAAATAAAACTTGCACATTTGCGCTTAACCCAGATACATCGGTTTTGAAAGTATTAATCGTGTTAATATAAAAAAGATATCGCAGTTTTAAATAAAAATCCCGCCTCTCGCGGTCGAAGCCAAAGGGGTGGTTTGGCTCCGCCCGCGAGAGGCGGGAGATTACAAGG
>JAIRKW010000016.1 GCA_031259875.1 Campylobacteraceae bacterium | reverse complement strand
GTAAGTGTTAATTTGGCAGATGAAGCAGTTAATGACCCGATTTTTAAAGATTTGCCGCAGACATTTTTGGCGCATGCAACGCATACGCAGTCGGTTTTGAAATTACCAAAAAATTCCGTGCTTTTAGCATCAAATTGCCATGAAGGATGTCACGCCTTTAGGATTGGAGGAAATATATGGGGAGTGCAATTTCATCCCGAACACGATACGAATATTATAAAAGAGTATATTGCCGAACAAGCTGATGATATTAACAATGTCTCTATAGTTTTAAGAGATGTCTGCGAAACGCCTTACGCGCGCAGTGTGATTAAAAAATTTACGGATTTTTGTACTGATAAGTTACAAAAAATCACACAAAACTAAGTTTAGCACTCTTCACGAAAATTGAGAAACAGATATAAGCTGATATTTACGCAAAAAATGGTTAAATCAACTTATTTTTTTGGCAGATAGGCTTTTTATACTTAAAAACAAGGAATAAAAATGACAGAAAAGCATTATGATGTTGTTATTGTTGGCGGCGGTATTTCCGGCTCTGCACTTTTTTATACATTGGCTAAATACTCTGATATAAAATCTGTAGCACTTCTTGAAAAATATGACGCTTTAGCTACGCTTAGTTCGAGCGGGAAGGGTAATTCACAGACAATTCACACAGGCGATATAGAAACAAACTATACGCTTGCTAAAGCAAAGCAGGTAAAACGCACAGCAAATATGATAAGACGCTATTGTCTTCAACACGGATATGAAAACAAATTTATGTTTGCGCATCAAAAGATGGCTGTAGGTATCGGTGATAAAGAGGTAGAGTATATGAAAAAAAGATATGAGGAATTCAAAGAGCTGTTCCCGTATCTTGAAGTTTATGACAAAGAGAGTTTAAAAGAGATTGAACCCAACATTGTATTTGATGAAAATGGTAATGAACGTTCCGAAGATATCGTAGGAGTTGGCGTTTTAGACCAATACTCTACTGTTGATTACGGAGCGATGACACAAAGCCTTGCAGATAACGCGCAAAAAGTTGAAAATAAGCAGTTTGATATATTTTTAAATTCAGAAGTTACAAACATAAAACAGCTTGGCAAAGAACATGTACTGATGACAAAAAATGGCGATTTGTTTACGGCTGATTTTGTTGTAGTGGACGCAGGCGGACACTCTTTGTATTTGGCGCACTCTATGGGACATGGGAAAAATTTCGGATGTTTTCCGATAGCGGGAAGCTACTATACTACCAAGGGACACTTTTTAAAAGGCAAGGTCTATATGGTGCAAAATCCAAAACTGCCGTTTGCGGCTTTACATGGTGACCCTGATGTGCTCTTGGATATGGCTACAAGATTTGGACCGACAGCTTTAGCTCTTCCTTTGCTTGAGAGATTTCATGGTTTTGCAACAGTTCCGCACTTTTTCAAAACGTTGAATTTTGACAGCAAAATCATCAAAATCCTTTTTGACCTGCTTAAAGACGCAGATATCAGAAACTACATTTTGCGTAACTTTGTTTATGAGATACCGTTTTTAAATAAACGCGCTTTTTTGAAAGATATAAAACGCCTTGTGCCGTCTTTAAAACTTGAAGATATCAAATACGCTAAAGGTTTTGGCGGTGTGAGACCTCAAGTTTTAAATAAAGATGAATTAAAATTAATGCTTGGAGAAGCAAGTATAAATCCCGGCACCGGAATAATCTTCAATATGACGCCAAGCCCAGGCGCTACAAGCTGCCTTGGCAACGCTGAACGCGATGCGCGGCTTGTTTGTGAACATTTAAATGTTGCTTTTGACCACAAATCATTTATTGCTGATTTAGTAGATGAGTAAATACCGCTGCCGCCTTTACGGCGGTTGGGGTTTGAAGTACATTGAAACATAATATTTTTAATTGGCATTTTCGAACGTAAAAAGTCTATTTGGCATATCTGCTTATACTGTAATCAAATGCCTATTTATTTTATAGTGTGAACGATAAGCAAAAAAGACCTTTTGCGAATGCTTTATGGTTTCATTTTGCATCAGAAGCTTTTTAATTTATGCGATTCTCAAAGCATTTTAATACAAAATATCATTTGCTTACTTGATAGAGTGAAACTCAAGATTATTTTATTACAAAAAGATATACTTTTTTGAATGAAATCACCCGCTTTGATGAGTAATCATCAATATTTGCAAAGTTGGCGGCTGTAAAAATATATATAAATTTATATAAATTTATTGCAGTTATGTATCGGCAGCGCTATCGTTACTGCTTAGTATTTTGGCATATCTTTGAATATCAATAGCCGGTACAGTGCCTATTGACTGTAAACGCAGCAATAAATTAAAGAAAAAGCTGACTAAGCAGGTTTGTTTGCCGCTTATTTCAATGCTGCCATCGTCTTTGAGAGAAAATGCGCCTTCTTGCACAACACAGCCAAGCTGCAGCTGATTGTTGAGCGGGAGTTGAAGTAAATTCTTTTTTAAGCTCTCGCCAAGTGGTTCTTTCCAGCTTGAAGTTAGTGTTAATATTCCGGCAATAATATCGTGAAGAGGTTTGGGATGATACGTGCCTCCAGCGTGTTTTATTGGGGTTGAGGTTCGTTTAAGCCTCCTTACGCTTTCGGCTTTTTTTACTGCATAATCCAAGTGCTCTTTATTTATCTCCTGCTTCACTTCAAATACTGCATATACGCTTTCAGCAGGGATATATTTTGCGCCTTGATGTTGAAATACTAAATGAGAATATTGCATATCGTAAATAACAATGTCAATCTGTTCGCTGACTTTATCATTTGAATCAATAACGAATGCTTTGTCTGTATGGTAGCGTTTAGGCAGATATGTATTAAACCATTCAATCCAATTATTTTCGGA
>JAIRKW010000130.1 GCA_031259875.1 Campylobacteraceae bacterium | reverse complement strand
GATAGAAGCGTGTCAAATTCATTATTAAAATGCTTATCGGTAGTGTATAAAATTTTCATTAGAATAACCTCGTTATAAACTGGAAAATAATTATATCGTTTTGAGTTTAAAAAGTTTGCATGCAAAGAGCTTTTCCTTGCATGCAAATCTTAATTTCTATTGAGACAGTTAAGGTCAGAAAATGCAGTTTTGAGGCGTTCAATCATACTTTTTTGACCCTCTCTAAGCCATTTTCTGGGGTCATAATATTTTTTATTCGGCTTATCTTCGCCTTCGGGATTTCCAAGCTGACCTTGCAAATATACACTGTTTTTAGCAGTATATCCTCTCACGCCGTCCCAAAACGCCCATTGGGTATCGGTGTCTATATTCATCTTTACAACGCCGTAACTTATGGCTTCTCTTATTTCAGCCAAAGTTGAACCCGAACCGCCGTGAAAGACAAAATTTACAGGTTTTTGCACGCTAAGGTCAAATTTCTCTCTTATATACGTTTGAGAATTACCTAAAATTTTTGGAGTCAATACTACATTTCCGGGCTTATAAACGCCGTGAACATTGCCAAATGATGCGGCGATAGTAAAATTATCACTCACTTTTTTCAGCTCTTCATAAGCATAAGCCACATCTTTTGGTTGAGTATAAAGCAGTGCATTATCTATACTTGTATTATCAACGCCGTCTTCTTCGCCGCCGGTTACGCCTATTTCTATCTCAAGCGTCATACCGATTTTGCTCATACGCTCAAGATATTTAACGCATGTAGCTATATTTTCATTAAGCGGCTCTTCGGACAAATCCAGCATATGAGAGCTAAAAAGCGGTTTTTTATGTATCTTGTAATACTCTTCACCTGCATCCAAAAGAGCGTCTATCCAAGGAAGAAGTTTTCTGGCGGCATGGTCTGTGTGAAGTACCACGGGAATGCCGTAAGATTTAGCCAACAAATGCACATGTTGTGCGCCCGAAATCGTTCCAAGCACGGCTGCATTGGAAGTTCCTAAACCTTTGCCTGCCATAAACTCGCCGCCGCCATTTGAAAATTGAATAATTATAGGTGAATTCACCGTTTTTGCAGCCTCTAAAGCCGCATTGATAGAATCACTCCCCACAACATTAACAGCGGGAATAGCAAACTCATTTGCTTTTGCCAGCTCAAAGAGTTTGCCTATGTTATCGCCGCTTATGACTCCGCTCTCCATGATATCAAATACTTTCATTTAAAAGCTCTTTCGATGTTATTTAATCTCTATTTTAGCTTTGTCTTTTAACTTTTGCGTTTGTTCTTTAAGGCTTTTTTCAAATTCTGTTCTTTTTACAATATTTATAAGTTCGCCTTTAATCTCTTCAAATGTATATTTGCTCTCATTGGTTTTATCCGTAACATATATGATATGATAACCGTGCACTGTCTTTACTGGAGTTTTTGACAAATTGCCTTTTTTCATAGCAAATGTTGCATCTAAAAACTCTTTCACAAATGGCGTTTGTTTTGTTATTATGCCTAAAGAACCGTTAATTGCTTTAGAGACATTATCCTGTGAATATTTTTGTGCAGCCTCGCCAAATTTAGCAGGTAAATCTTTAGCGCTTCCAAGTTCTTTAATGACTTTTTTGGCTGTGGACTCATCTTTTACCAATATATGGCTTACTTGCCAAGCCTCAGGTTTTAGTGGGAATTTGTCCAAATTTTCATCATAATACTGTTTGATTTGCTCATCAGTTATTTTTATTTTTTCAAACTCTTTTTCCAACCAAACCTGTAAAGCTATACTGTTTTTTACCTGTGAAAGCGTTTTTTTGTATTGAGAGTCTTTTTCAATACCATTTTTAATAGCGTAGTTTGTTAAAAGTTTTTGTTCGACCAACTGGTCAATTAACCGTTTTTTAAACTCATCATTGAAGTTTTCATATTTACCTCCAGCTCCTCCGCTTAATTGACGAATTGCAATATTAGCATCTTCATCTGTTATCTCCTGACCGTTAACGGTAGCTATAACGGCGGCATTAATATTAACCGCAACAAGAAGCGTCAGTGCGCCTATGACCAATTTCTTCATCATTTTTCCTTTGAATAAAAGTTTTTTCGCTAAGCGCGAAATAAAGGAGCCAATTATACTGATTTTTGCATTAATATAAGTTAATAGCTTACATTTAGACGCTTTTTTCTTGGCATTTGTGATAAAATTTTGCATTTCAAGTTCAAAAGTTAGGAACAAAAAACAGTGAAACTATCAACAAAAAAAGAGATAGCGCAGATAAAATCTATTCTTATAGAGCATTATAAAAATGCCAAAACGGAGCTTTCATACAAAAATGTTTACGAACTTCTTGTGTGTGTTATGCTCTCGGCTCAATGCACCGACAAAAGAGTAAATATCATCACGCCGTCACTTTTTGATAATTATCCTGACATAAATGCTCTTGCGAATGCAAATTTGGAATCATTAAAACTTCTTATACAAAGCTGTTCTTTTTTCAACAATAAAGCTGTAAATCTCATAAAAATGGCAAAGAGTGTAAGTGAAAATTTTGACGGCAAAAT
>JAIRKW010000072.1 GCA_031259875.1 Campylobacteraceae bacterium | reverse complement strand
AAAATAACTATCAGACGGTCACGATTATCATCCATCATTTTTACCAGTGTATCAATAGCCTCTTTACCAAAATCATTCTCTCCACCCTGAGCAAGAGCATATGCCTCATCGATAAACAGCACCCCGTCCATAGCTTCCCAAATAACCTCTTTCGTTTTGATTGCCGTTTGACCGACATATCCGGCTACCAGACCACTTCTGTCCGTCTCTACAAGTTTAGATGTTTTAATCACTCCCGTATTATGCAATACATTTGCAATAGCGCGCGCTGCCATAGTTTTTCCAGTACCTGGATTTCCTTTAAATATCATATGCAATGCTGCAGAAGCATTTGTCGGCAACCCCATTTTTTTACGTTCTTTTTCTAGTCTTAGTTTGGCGCTTAAAGAACGTATATGATTTTTAACTTCATTCAAACCTACGATGTGCGAGAGTTCATTTTCTAAATCATATGTTGCATTTTGTGATATTTTAGGGATAATATCTTCGCTTATTATAAGATTCATCTCTTGGTCTGGAATATCTTCTGAAGCAATTCTTGCCGATTGAATGCGTATTATATCTTCTAGATAGTTGCGTATCATACGCCCGTTTCCGGAATGAGCGTTTGATTGTTTATGCAGCGATACTACTTGTTCAAACAAAATATGTTCGCAATTTGCGTCCAAAACAAATCCTTTTGATTTTATCATTGAAACGGCTATTTTATATAACTCTTCAGGAGAGTAATCCAAAAATTCTATATTCAGAGGAAATCTTGATAAAAGACCAGAATTGGACTTTAAAAAATCTTTCATTTCCTGTTTATAGCCTGCCAAAATAACAACTATTTCACCCCTGAAATCTTCAATTAGTTTTACAAGCGTATCAATGGCTTCTTTGGAAAAGCTGTCCTTGCTCGATAAAGAGTAAGCTTCATCAATAAATAATACGCCGCCCAATGCCGACTTAAATACATCTTCTGTTTTTTTGGCTGTTTGTCCGACATAACCAGACACAAGCCCTCCCTTGTCAGTTTCAACCAAGTGTCCCGACTTTAAAAAACCCATCTCTTTAAGCATTTTGGCAACCACTCTTGCCATAGTTGTTTTTCCAGTACCCGGATTTCCCGTAAATATCATATTGAGCGACTGTGTAGTGTCGACGTCCATGCCGGCTTTTTGACGTTTTTTGTACGCTATTAGTAATTTCTGTTGAGTTCGGATAAAATCCTTGACATTTTCAAGTCCTATGATTTTGGATAGATTCTCTTCCAAATTAAACGTCTGATGGTCTTCAAAATTAAAATCCTCAGAAGACAAAATATTTATCTGTGCACCTTTATCCTTAAGCAATCTTTTTGACTGCCGCAATATTGCGCTTTCTATGATAGTTCTTGCCAGTCTGCCGTTTCCGCTGTCATTTTTGCCTTTTATCTGTTTTTTGTCGTATAATTCGATAAGAGGTTTTTTGCAGTCATCATTGATAGTATATCCGTTGGATTTTGCAACGATTAAGGATATTTGATATAACTCCTGCGAAGAGTAATCCTTGAATTCAATGATATTTGGAAAACGTGATTTAAGGCCGGAGTTGGTTTTTAAAAAATCTCTCATCTCATCTTCGTATCCAGCCAATATAACAACTAAATCGTCACGGTAATCTTCCATAGCCTTAACCAAAGTATCAACAGCCTCAATACCAAAAGAGTCGGACGTACCGCGGCTTAACGAATACGCCTCGTCTATAAAAAGTACTCCGCCCAATGCTGATTTGATAACGTCATTTGTGATTTTTGCCGTATGCCCAACATACTGTCCTACTAAATCATTACGCGTAACCTCTCTTAATTGTCCTGAACTCAGCACGCCCAAGGCTTTCAAATATTTAGCTACTACTCTTGCTACAGTCGTCTTTCCAGTGCCTGGATTTCCTGTAAATATCATATGCATGGATATTTTAGCCGTTTTAAATCCCGACTTTTCACGCATCTTTTGGATTTGTAAATTATCCTCGATACTTAAAATATACTCTTTTACATTCGAAAGGCCTATTATATTATCTAACTCTGACTTTACTTCATCCAGTTCAGAACCGCTTTTCTTTTCTATGACGCTTGATAAATTTATGATGTTGCCGTCAATGTTACATATAAAACTATTGTCGCTGATATCTATTTTGATATTACTGTTATCAATTGTATGCTTTATTTTATACTCGGCAAGAGGTTTATAAATATTTGTATCTATATATTCTATTATGCCTGCTATACCGGTTTTAGAGTTAAACGAATCTGCAAGTTTCAAAATAGCATCATTTGACAAATTCACATGCAATCGCAAATTGTTAGTACATTTTGTCAAAAACTCTTCTGTCAGATTTTTTGTGATTTTTTCCAAATCGGCTTTTTCAAAACTGTTTAGAGAAATTATGTCGCTTATGTTGAGTATAAATTTACTTCCGAAAATTTCCGCAACTGAAGTTGGTTTTTTTTCGGAAATAAAGACGAAAAATTTACTGTTTGCGCTAATTTGGTCTATAGAGTTTTGTATCAAAGCACCGGTTGCCTCTACTAAAACCTCATTTTGAGCAGCATAGCGTTTATCCATTAAATAAAAACCATTTTGCACTAAACTTGTTAATATATCAATGATACGGCTATGACATTTTTCAAAATTCTCAAACAAAACGACGTCCGACATTTCATGCAATGCTTTATATAAGTCGGATAAAAAAATATCATAATGAGAATTAAGAGAATATCTTGATAAATCTATTTTGGATACTTTATGATATTTTAATATTGCCTTATTTGCCAATATTGCGGTGATAGCGGTTACTCCCAAAGCTTTACCACTGCTTTTATTTCCAAATATAAATATTGTATTTCTTGGTTTTATATTGTCATATCCCGCTATAAACGGGCGCTTAAAAGCTATGCATAAATTGTCTGCAAATTCATTCTGGCCTATAATAGTCTTTTTTAATTCATTTTCAATTCCAACAAATCTGTTTTCCAGAATTTGCTTTTTGTCTGTATTTATATGATTATGTTCTGATGAAAAAATTTGCTTTTTATTTGCACTCATACGATTATATTCTGATGAAAAAGTATAGTTTTTGTTTGATTTGATTGGATATTGATATGGATTGCTATTTTTCTCTGCGTTTTTATTGATAAAACCGTGTTGCTTTATTATCTTAAAAATCTGCAGTTCTGGCAACAAAAACTCTACGATTGATTTAAGGCTCATATTTTTTCTCTTTGCATATTTTTACGGAATGTATTTATAGCATAATTTTTATTTTTATACAAAAAATTATACTATTTTTATATTTATTTTCGCTTCTTTCGAAAATAATTTTTTACCGCTTAGATAGCTAAAAAAATTAGCAGCAGTAAAGAGAAAACATTTGCAGAAAGCAAAAAATCTATTACAACAATAAGTTTATTTTAATGTTTAAAGATTTTGAGATGTGGTATTTTAATGATATAAGCAATAAATAATTAAATATCAGCCGATATAAATGTTGTACCAAAACGCTTTACGTTCTATTTTGCATCAATGCAGATTACAGCACTGTCAATTTGACACATTTTATACATAAAAAAGTTAGTCTTGCCGAAGCAAAACTAACCCAATAAGTCGTTTAGCCTAAAAATTCACGTTTAAAGTACTCTTTTGGAGCGCCGCAAAGAGGACAGGCTCCAGGAGCTTTCTTACCTTTATGGACATGTCCGCACACTTCGCAAACCCAAGATTCTTCCTCTTCATCTTCAAAAAAGCCATTCTTTTCAAGTTTTTCTTTTTGAGCAAGATACTCTCTTTCATGTTCAGCTTCAACTTTGGCAATTGCCCTAAATAGTCTTGCAAGCGCGCTGTAACCCTCTTCTTTAGCTATTGCCTCAAATTCCGGATACATTGTAGAATATTCGTATTTTTCACCTTCTGCACCATAAATCAAATTTTTAGCCGTAGTGTCCAACTCAAAACCATGAATTAATTTATTATACTCTTTGTATTCTGCTCTTGCGTGCCACATCTCGTTGAGCGCAGCTTCTCTAAAATGTGCCGCTATCTGATGTAAGCCCTCTTTTTGCGCGACTTCAGCAAACAAATCATATTTATTTCGCGCCATTGATTCGCCTGCAAATGCTTTCATAAGATTGACCGCAGTTAAATTTTCAGTGATACATTCCATATCTTTGCCGCAGCATACAAGCGTTCCGCCGCCTACACTCTGAACTTCCACCTCATTACCGCATGTATTACAGCGATATGTTTCATACTTTTTCATATCCTCTCCTTATTAATGGATAATTATTATTACATAATTATCTTTATTTTTTAATTAAGACATTAAAAAAGCAATGCGTTAAATATATAGCAAAAAATAATTGTAAAAATAGCCCTGCCAATGGTATCAAAGCCAAAAGATAAAATATAAAACAGATGAGTATAAGTTTTGGTCTAATCCGTTCCAAAAGCTCCCCAATCTCTTTTTCATCGGTAATATTTGAAGCCACATCAAAAACTAAAAGTTTATAGAAAAGGTAAAAAAGTACTGCATTGAAAGCAAAGACATTTATAATAGGTATGAACATCAACGGTATAGTTAAAAGCAGAAAAAGCAGAAATTTTAATATTATAAACAGTGTAACCGCAAGCGTTTTTGATACGCCAACCGGTTGCAATTGATATTGACTGTAGTATTTTCTGTGAAGAGTCTTGACCACTATCGGTGTTAAAAATCCAAGCGTAAGCACACCTATAATGACACTAAATACTAAAACTAAAAATATACCGAAAAGATATATCAAGGCAGTTAAGATATAGTGGGTAACGGCAAAACTTAATATTTTTGCCAAAACAGGAAAATTTACTCCTATATCACCCTCTGCCGCTGTTTTTAAAATATGCAAAGCTTCATTTGCGCCCAAAAGCATAAGGCAAAACAGCACAATAAGTGCGGTAAAAAGAGGAGCAAAAGAGAGCATCAAAAACTTCTTAGAGAAAAAATCCTTGATAGTTTTTGAAAGAATCTCTGTATGGTTCATATCACTTTTTTGTAAGCCTCTTCAAGCTTTTTGTATATCTCATCGATATCTTGCAAGCCGCTTTTTAGTATCTCGAGCATGACAGTATTATCCTCTTTGCCATTCCATACTTTTTTGTAAGAACCATCCTTGTAGCCGTTGTTTTGACGGAAACGATTGAGAACATTTTTAGCTACATAATATTGATAGAGTAAAGAGAGATTAATACCGCACTTAAGAGAGAGTGCAAAATACTCTATAAGCATCGGGTCAAACTGCGTATAATCTTTAGTGGTTGCTTTATGAATAATAACTTCTATATCGTTTATAATCTCAAACGAATTTGCCGTTTTTATATTAAAAGGGTCGGAGCAAAACTCTTTAAAGCCCTGCATATTCTCTATATTTGCAACTATTACGTCTATATCACCCAAATTGCCGTGTTTATAATGTTCCAAAATAAGGCTCATTATAAAATGCCATATATCGACTATTTCCACACGAACATTTTCCCAATCTATCGGTTTTTTCAAATCTTTCCAATGTTTCCATTGAAAACTATCCACAAGTTCAGCACATTCCATATAGATACATCTGCGCCAATTTATAATATTGTTTGTTTTTGTATATCCGTTCTCCCAACCCTCACCGTTTGTTTCGTTATTTAAAGAGTATTGAAGGTTGAGCATTGCCTCAAGTTTTTCTCTGTTTGTCATTTTTTTCCTTCGCTTAGATTATCTTAAAAAATTATATCAATTTTTTATAACATAATAATTTTACTGCTCTTGTTTGTTACTGAAATACTCAAATGCAGTTTTTACAAAAGGGTGCTCCAAGAGCTGTTTCTCCTCTTGTATATACTCTTCTTTAGCCTGCATTTGCGCTTCTTTTTGTTTTACTATCTCAGCTTTTTTTTGAGCCTCTTCAACTTTTTCCTGTTCTTCTTTGGTTTTACCTATATGGTTTACAACAAGTTCGGTATTTGTGCCGAAAATATCCCAAGTAAACTGTTTTATGACAGCATACCCTGCTCTGATAATCTTTCTGTCGCCGTTCATGGCGTGAGAGTTCAGATAAAGTTTACCGTCTTTAAAATCTATAAATTCGATATTTTTTTCAAAACATTCACCAAGCTCTACATTTCTATCTGTAAGTTTAGACATAAGATGTTGAAATTTATCTGCATTTTTATTGGCTGCTATCGGAGCAGGAGTTTGCAGCAAAGTCGGAGCAGACTCTTTTTTTGGCGGCGCAAACTCTATCTTTTCGTTCTCAATGGAGGCTATCAAGTCATCTATCTTATCAATATTTAAAACTTCCATCATTTTAAAAAATACAAGCGCTAGCACAAAACCGTTTTCAGGGTTTAGATACAAAAGATTTTTAGCTTCGCTTAACACCCTAAAAAACCATTCGCATCGGCGCGTTGTGAATTTAGAGTCGTCTTGATTGAAATATCTGTCCTTCAGATAAGATATCATTTCATCTATGACGACACCGCACTCATAATGGTTGAGCTCTTTTATAAACCAAAGAGCCTTTTTTCTGTCGCCGTCCATAATGCAATTGAATATCTCTTTTAATTTTTCGGGGTCAAGCAATCCCAACATTGAAGCTACCGACGAAGGCGTTAAATCGCTTTTTGAAAAGATAATGGCTTGGTCAAGCAATGTCAGAGTGTCACGCAGTGAACCATTGCCTGCACGCGCTATAATCTCCAGTGCATCTTTATCGTATTTTATCCCTTCAAGATTTAAAATGTGTTCTAAATGTTTTATGGTATCCTCACGTGAAATCTGCTTAAAGCGAAAGTGCTGTGTACGAGAAAGTATCGTAGCCGGAAGTTTCATCGGGTCTGTCGTGGCAAGGATAAATTTTATATATTCAGGCGGTTCTTCAAGCGTTTTCAAGAGCGCATTAAAAGCTTCGCGCGTAAGCATATGAACTTCATCAATTATAAATACTTTAAATCTGGCGGTCGCTGGTTTATATCTTGTTTTTTCTATTAGTTCTCTTATGTCGTCAATTTTGCGCGAACTCGCGGCATCCATTTCTATAATATCCATATGTCTGTTTTCGTTTGCCATGATGCAGTTTGGGCAGACTTCGCAAGGGTTTTTTGTAGGTCCGCTCTCACACACTAAAGCTTTGGCAAATATCCTTGCCGTAGATGTTTTTCCGCTTCCTCTAAGTCCTGAGAATAGATAAGCGTGAGAAAGCCTGTTTTGCGAAAGTGCCGATGAAAGCGTCGTTACAATTGCGTCTTGCCCTATTAATTTATCAAAATTTGAAGGTCTATACTTTAAAGCCAAAACCTGCGACACAAAAAACTCCTGCTTGAGAATAAAAATAGATTTTACTACTTATTTGATTAAAAAAAAGAATAGTCTGTGAGCGACTAATTTTTAAGCCACAAGTTGGCTGTGGATTCAAGTATTTTCACATTATCGGAAGCTAAAAGTTTCAGTGAAGTTTTATTTTTGCTTCGCTTGATATTACATTTTGATTCCAAATACTCCACTATGGCATCGCCAGAGTGAATCAAAACACTTTTGGGAAAGTAGTTTTGCAGCGCTTTTGATATAAGCGGAAAGTGCGTACAACCAAGTATAACAGCATCTGGCTCTTGCTTAATATTTTTGAAATAGTGCTCCATCGTACTTTGCAGCACCTCTCCTTCAAAAAGCCCCTCTTCAACGATAGGAACAAAAAGTGATGGATTTAGCGATATTAAGTTATTGTAGCCATTTTGACGCAAAAGTTTTTCATATTGACCGCTTGCTATTGTAGCTTTTGTGCCAAGTATCAAAATGGATGAATTCTGCTCTTTAAGTCTGTTTACTGCCGCTAAAACACCCGGCTCTATCACACCAAATATTTTAAAAGAGGCATTTTTTTGAAGTTCTTCAAGCGCGTAAGCACTTACTGTATTGCACGCTACTATCATAATGTCTATATCAAAACTCTTTAAAAGCTCAAGTGCCTCTAAGGAGTATTTGATGATAGTTTTGGACTCTTTTGTGCCATAAGGGACACGCGCCGTATCCCCAAAGTATACTATTTCGTCAAAAAGTTTATGTTCAATGAGGCTTTTAGCAACTGTTAACCCTCCTACGCCGCTGTCATATACGCCAGCTCTCACTTATCCACCATTCATTATGGCTAAAAGCTCTTCATTATTTTTTGTTTTCAGCATTTTAGAGTATAAAAATTTCAAAGCTTCTATATCTTCCATCTGACTTATCGCGCCTCTAATGGCCCAGACTTTCTGAAGCACATCGGCATTTACCAAAAGTTCCTCTTTTCTTGTGCCTGATTTGATGATATTGATAGCAGGATATATTCTTCTATCCGAAATATTTCTGTCAAGTACTATTTCGCTGTTGCCAGTACCCTTAAATTCTTCAAATATAACCTCATCCATGCGGCTTCCGGTATCAATTAAGGCAGTAGCTATTATAGTGAGACTTCCGCCGTTTTCTATATTTCTTGCCGCGCCAAAAAATCTTTTTGGCTTATGCAGCGCATTTGCATCCACGCCGCCGCTTAAAACTTTTCCACTTGAAGGAGTTACGGTATTGTAGGCGCGCGCCAAACGAGTAATGGAGTCCAATAAAATAATCACATCTTTGCCCATCTCCACGCTTCGTTTTGCTTTTTCAATGACAAGTTCGGCTACTCTTACATGATTTGAAGCAGGAAGGTCGAAAGTAGAGCTAAACACTTCTCCTTGAACGCAACGCTGCATATCAGTAACCTCTTCAGGTCTTTCATCTACTAAAAGTACTATAAGTTCGCTTTCCGGATGATTTTGAGCAATGCCGTGAGCCAACTCTTTCATAAGTTCCGTTTTGCCGCTTCTTGGAGGCGCTACGATAAGTCCTCTTTGCCCTTTGCCGATAGGCGTGAAAAAATCCAAAACGCGTCCTGTTAATTTTAAAGAGTTGTATTCAAGTTTGATTTTATCAGTCGGAAACAGAGGCGTTAAGTTGTCAAAAAGAAGACGATTGCGTGAGTCTTGCATGGGCAGATAATTAATAGCTTCAATCTTTAAAAGCGCGTAATATCTCTCTTGATCTTTGGGCGGACGAACTTGCCCTGTTACTATATCTCCCGTTCTTAATGCGAATTTTCTAATCTGCGTACTGCTTACATAAGCATCGTTTGCACTATCCGTTAAGTTAGAATCTGTCGCTCTTAAAAATCCGTAACCCTCATTTGAAATCTCTAAAATTCCGGTTAAAAGGATAAACCCACCCTTACTTGTTTGGGATTTTAATATCTCAAACATCAAATCCTGACGTTTCAATTCGCTTGGATTTTCCACGCCTATAGTTTCGGCAATATCAAGCAGTTTATCAAGAGGTAAAACTCTCAAATCCTCTATTTTGTAGCCGTCTACGGGTACGTGTGTGCGGGTTTTACCATTGGAATATCTTGATTCCTTAACGGAATTTTGCTGTGTGGGTAGATTTTCGTCCATAAATCCTCTTTAGTGAAATATATTTAATGAGGGTTTGCCATAAGGCAAACATTAAAATTGTGAAGTAATTCAAATTAAAAATACAATTTTATACTAATTTTTACCTGATTGTCAAGCTATACAGTAAAATTTATATAAAAAACTACTGCATAAAAGAGTGTAAGAGCTGATTTCAAAGGAAAATTCAGCGGTATATCGCGCTCTAGCATTTGCGCAAATATCCCAAGCGGTTTTGCTTTAATAATTTTATCAAGCAATATAAGTTTTAAAATAATATCCAAAGCTTTGAGAATAATTAGTCCCACGATTAAAAATGAAAAATTATCAAAGTATATCGCTGTAAAAATAGCCGCATAAAACGAAGGATGCATACATAAAAAATGCACAATTCCGCGTTTATAAATCATCAATAAGTTTGCCATATAAGCGCTAAAAGTCTCGCCCTTTTGAATATAAAAGAGTTCAAAAAGTTCACAAATAACATAAATAATAAAAATCACTTGAAAATTCATAAATATATAATAACAGCTAAAGGCTTAAAACAATAATATTTCTACAAATTGATACAAACAGTCATCTTTCAAAAAAACAACTTATTTACAGCAAAAATTGAATATAATTTTACCGATTGACTGAACTTTTATGATAAAGATTAATTAATGCAAAAATGCGACCATTGCGGACTTGAATACGACGAAAAAATTTTAATAAAAGATATAAGTTTTCAAAAACCCAAAAATTTTTGCTGCAAAGGGTGTCAGGGCATATATCACCTTTTGAAAGATGAAGGGCTTGAAGGCTTTTATGATAAACGCGGCAAGACTGCGCTTAACCCGCCAAAAAGTGCGCTTGATGATACTAAAAAGTTTGACCTTGAAGGTTTTAAGGATAAATATATCAGAGAAAAAGAGGGATTTTGCGAAGTCTCTCTTATTATCTCCGGTATTCACTGTGCGGCTTGCATATGGTTAAATGAGAAAATTTTATATAAACTAGAGGGCGTCATAGAAGTGAATATCTCGCAGGCAAACAATAAAGCCAAAATTGTTTGGGATCCCGAGATTATTCAACTCTCTGCCATCATAGAGGCTATAAGAAGTATAGGCTACAACGCATATCCATATGATGCAAGAGCGCAGGAGGCAAATGCAAATGCGGCTAGACGCGACTATTACGCGCGGCTTGCATTTGGCATATTTGCTGTAATGAATATAATGTGGATAGCAATAGCCCAATACTACGGCTACTTTTTCGGCATTGAGCAAGACTTGAAAAATATCCTCACATTTGCCGAATTTTTATTAGCAACTCCAACACTTTTTTTTACTGGCTCAATTTTTTTTAAAGGCGCCTATTACGGTATAAAAAACGGCTTTGTTACGATGGATTTACTAATAGCCTCCGGTTCAAGTCTTGCTTATTCTTATTCAATTTATGCAATGCTAAGCGGTATTGGAGAACCCTATTTTGACTCCGTTACGATGATAATTACTTTTGTTTTTGCAGGGAAATTTTTTGAAGTTTTGATGCGCAAAAAAGCTGTAGATACATTGGACTCAATATCCGGCATGATGCCGACCGAGGTACTTTTGATAGAGGGCAAAGAGAAAAGATTTGTCAGTATAGAGAGTATCAAAAAAGGCGATTTGATAGAGCTTAAAGCGGGAGAAAAAGTTGTTATAGACGGTATTTGCATGAATGGCGAGGGCTCATTTGACGAAGCAAGTCTAAGCGGAGAGAGTGTGCCCGTATTAAAAGAGAGAGGCAGTAAAATCATCAGCGGCTCTATATGTTTGGACAGTGTTATACTCTATAGAGCCGAAGCTTTGGCAAAAGATTCTACCATGAGTAAAATCGTCTCTTTACTGGAAGATGCGATGAATAAAAAGCCGCACATAGAGCAGTTAGCCAATCAAATATCGCGCAGATTTTCAACAGTGGTTTTAGGTATCGCCTTTATCACACTCTTTGCATGGTGGTATGCTGCGGGTTTTAATGATGCCCTTATTATCGCGATTTCGGTTGTCGTTATAGCATGTCCTTGTGCGCTGGGTCTTGCCACGCCTGTTTCAACACTTGTAGGTCTTGGTATCGGAGCAAAAAAAGGCGTACTGTTTAAAGAGGCTAAATTTTTAGAAAGCCTCGCAAAATGCGATGTATTGGCAGTTGACAAGACAGGAACCATCACATTTGGCAAACCTGAAGTTGTGAACGCGCAGATATTTGAAGAGTTTGACGAAAGTATCCTCTACGCACTTACCAAAAGCTCATCGCATCCTGTAAGTAAAGGTATTGCAAAATATCTGGAGAGTTTGCATAAGGATTTGAAAGAGGCAAAACTTACAAATATAAAAATGCTTGAAGCTAAAGGCGTGGAAGCAAATTTTGAAGGCAGGCGCATTATAGGCGGCAACAAAAGATTATTAAAAGAGTTTGGATTTGAATGCGAAGATAAAGAGGCAACGAATTATTGGTTTGCCATCGATGATAAAATCTGCGCATGCTTTATCCTTGAAGATATACCGCGACACGATGCAAAAGAAGCAATAGCGAAAATAAAACAGTTGGGTATCAGTGTGGTTATGCTGACAGGCGACAACGAAAATGCAGCAAGGAAGAGCGCAAAATACGTTGATATAGAAGAGTTTCATGCAGCCCTTTTGCCGCAGCAAAAAGCAGATTTTATAGAAAACCTAAGAGCTAAAGGCAAAAAAGTAGTTATGGCCGGAGACGGCATAAATGACACTTTAGCTTTGGCAAAAAGCGATATAGCCATATCTCTTGGAAGCGGTACGGATATAGCTGTTGGCGTGAGCGATATTATTTTAATGAGCGATTCATTGAGTGCATTGGCTAAAGCCTTTTTGATATCCAGAAGAACTTACAGAACAGTGAAACAAAATATCGCTTTTTCTATTATTTATAATGCTACTACAATTCCGCTGGCAGTCTGCGGTTTTGTTATGCCTCTTATCGCTGCACTTTCGATGTCATTCAGCTCGCTTGTAGTGGTGGCGAATGCTCTTAGAATCAAGAGCTTTAAATAAGGAGTAATTTATGAGTCCCGTATTGCTGGCTATTATGATAAGCGTTTCACTCTTTTTAGGGGCATTTGGTGTTTTTGCATTTCTTTGGGGTTTAAAAACCGGACAATTTGACGACAGAAGTAAATTTTTAGATGCCGTACATACAGACGGCGTAGATGAACTGAATGAAGCGGCCATGCTTGAAAAAAGAAAAAAAGATGCCATTAAAAGAAAAAATAAAAAAGGCTGCCGCCCACCGGATTGATAAAAATAAAAAAACCGCCAAAAGGCGGCTAAATATCTATTTTGCTATATGGAAATTTGTAAAAATATAGTCGGCTACAGCGTCAATATCTTCTTCTGAAAGAGTTTTCATTTGAGCCTGCATGCTGACTTTCATTTTGCCGCCATGGCTTTTGTCAGTCTTGTAAAGCCTTAGTGATTCTTTTATCTCTTCGGCTGAGAGTGTGGCAGATACTATTGAGCCGCCCGGAGGAACTTTCTCGGCGCTTTTTCCATGACAGACAATACAACGTTTAAAAATTGTCGCGCCGTCAGCCGCACTAACTGTAGTTACAACGCCTGCAGCCAAAATAGCACCGGCAATAATTTTACCTATTTTCACGCTATTCTCCTTTAATTTGAAGTTTTCGAAAATTATAGCTAAATGACTTTAATTTTTCCTATATTGGCAGTATAATGTCACTTTTATTAATGTATACAGACGGTGGATAAAATGAAAAACAGAGCGGTTTTTTTAGATAGAGACGGTGTGATAAATATAGACAAAGAGTATGTTTATAAAAAAGAGGATTTTGTATTTATGCCAGATGTTTTTGATACTTTGCGTTATCTTCAAAGCAAAGGATACCTCCTTTTTATCGTAACAAATCAATCCGGAATTGCAAGAGGCTACTATACAGAAAATGATTTTTTATCTCTTAGCAAATATATGTTAGAAGAGTTTAGCAGCAACGGTGTAACCATAACAAAGCTCTACTATTGCCCGCATGCTCCAGAAGCAAATTGCGAATGCCGTAAACCAAATCCTAAAATGCTTTTTGACGCACAAAAAGAGTTTGATATAGATATGAGCGCTTCGTGGCTTATCGGAGATAAAACAAGCGATATCGAAGCGGGACTAAGAGCCGGAGTTGGAAATCTCATCTATATGGGCGAAGGCGAGTGCGAAAAAGCACACAAGATTAAATCTTTAAAAGAAGTAACAAAATTTATATTGTGAAAAAACAGTGATTTATTGCTTTTATGCGAGAAGTAAACTATTTTTATCTTTCATTGCTTTCTTGCGTGCAAAATATTACATGGGTAAATAGTTTAAAGAGTTTTGCTGAAAACAAAAATCCCTCTACGTGTAAAAGCCTATATATACAAAGAAAATACAAATCCAAAGAGATATTGCAAAACTTATAATGCTCGCTTGACAGCAATAAATATGTTCAAATTCAAAAGAGATAAAAGAGTTTAAGCAACCTGCAAAACGGCAAAATATTTAAAGTTACATGTAAGAGTATTAAAATGGGCGCAACCCATAAAAGAGTCGCGCATAAATTTTACTGCAGTGATACGCTATACTGATTTGTACTGTTATCTTTAGAAACCAGCACATCAAACATATGATACGCAGGACTGCTTCCCGTTACTCCTCCAAGCGTTACTGATTTTGTGCCAAGAACGCCATCTTGGTATGAAGCTAT
>JAIRKW010000063.1 GCA_031259875.1 Campylobacteraceae bacterium | reverse complement strand
TTGTCAAGCTCAAATTCGTCGTTAAAATCCAGATTGATTTTATGAACGTTTCCGCCTGCCAATATAAAAGCGTACGAATGTATAGGGTATGCAGGGTCAGGTACTACTGCAACATCTCCCGGGTTTGTGATAGCCTGCACAAGGTGGGCAAATCCCTCTTTACTGCCAAGTCCTACTATCGCTTCGCTGTCAGGATTCAAATCCACGCCGTATCTTCTTTTATACCAATTGCAAATTGCAAGTCTCAACTTATATATACCCATGCTCGCCGAATAGCCGTGAGTTTTTGATTTATTTGCAGACTCGATAAGTTTATCGATAATGTGCTGCGGCGTTCTGCCGTCTGGATTGCCCATGGATAAATCTATGATATCATCGCCCGCTCTGCGCGCTTTTAATTTCAGCTCATTAATAACCGCAAATACGTAATTGGGTAGTCTTTCTATGGTATTAAATCTTATTTCATCAAACATTTATTTTATCCTTTTGTGTTATTCAATCAAAATACTCAATCCGCGTTTAATGTTTTCAAGCGTGTATTTATCGTCAACCTTCATATACGCGGCGGTTTTTGGCGGATGCAATTTTATAGTCTGCGTTTTTTTACTCTCTTCTATCGTTTTGATAAGCTGTAGATTTTGGGTGTAAAAACTTATTTTCGGATACCAGTAATCAGACACATGTGCCCAAAAAGTTACCGTATTTATATTATCATTTACTGCTATCATGTACGGCACTAATGGCTTTTTGAGACTTGTTCTTATTTTAGCAGCAACTGGAACGGTATCTATTTTAGCATCATTCGCGTCAATCGTGTAAACCCAATTGATACCTTTTTTTTCTATATCTAAAATCATTGCATTATGCGCTTTAAGATTATCATTTAACAATAGCGGACTAGGAACACTTTGTGTAGACAAAGAGATAGTCCAAATAAACTCTTCCGATGTTTTAAGAGCTTTTTTGGTTATAAAAAAGTTATATCCCATAGAGTTTAACGACTCTGTGATAACACGTATAAGAAGTAATGGATTTTGCTTAGCAATAAAAGTCAGTTCAAACTCTTTTGGCTCTTTGGAGTAAAACTCCAAAAGGGAGTTGTCTTTGAGCGTTTTTAATATAAGGATAGAGTTTATATTGCCTTCTTTGTCAAGATATTTTTCTTCATTTTGGAATAAAAATGTAATAAGATTTTTTGACGATGCAACATTTACATTGGCAAAACTGTTTGCCTTATCAAGAGCCGCATTTGCAAAAAGTGTACCAACATACACTGCGAGCAAAAAAAGATACTTTACCAAATTTTACCTCTGTTGAGCTGTACAAACTCATCTTCACTTATCTGTTTGACCGTACCGTTTTGTACATGCAGATAAATCATCGCTTGAGGATTAAACCTCTTCGTTGTCTCATTGCCTATTCTCAAACTAAAATCACCATGTCCTGTTATAACAATCTGCTCTTTTGCAGCATCGAGTTTAATGTCGCCATCCTGCAAATATGTACTTCTCTTGAAAGTAGCAAGGTCTATTGCGCCGACCCAAATTTCAAGATTTGGCACTATAAATATTTCGCTTATCGGCTTAGCAGGTGTTTGGACGCTTGGCTCTTCAATAATCTCTTCCGGTTCGCTTGAAATAGTTTCGTTTATCTCTTCGGATTTGGTATTATTATCTTCGCTGCTCTGCAAAGACTCGTCTATTATAACTATATTGGTGTACGAAGAAGCATCTTCCACATAAACCGCGCGCGCTTTAAGCAAGAGATAAAAAACAGTTGTGATGACTATTAAAACAAGTACGGCAATAATAACATAAAGTCTTTTTTGACCATTGATATGCCATTTTTGAGATGTTAAAGAATCCTCTTTTTCGACCTCTGAATTCTCGGTTTGCTCCTCCAAATAAGTTTCAAATTCTGCGACCCAGTCGCTCATATCTATGCCGTATTCGCGCTTAATAATTTTCACAAAGCCAAGCGTTTTGATACGATGAAGTTTCGCAAAATCCCTGTCTGCCATCAATTTGAGATAACTCAGTTCAATGTAAGTCTTTCTCGAAACCTCTCTAAGTCCTATCTTTTCTAACGCTTTAATGCTATCCATTGTATATCCTATCAAATAAAACTGCTGCTGCTGCGCTGACATTCAAAGAGTCAAATCCGTTGGCCATTTTAATACACACCTTTTGATCGCATTTTTCAAGAAGACGGCGCGGAAGCCCCTCCCCTTCACTGCCTAAAATCAAAACCATCTTTTTATCAAATTTTATCTCTTTAGCATTTTTTCCGGTCATATCCGCTCCATAAACACTAAAATTCGAAAGTTTCAATTCATTTATAGCATCAGATGCGTTTTGCACTGAGCATATAGGAAGTTCAAATGCCGCTGCACTTGATGTGCGGACAAGATTTTCAATCTTAAGTTCTTTTAATCCGCAAATGATAATCCCGCCTGCGCCGAATGCGTAAGCGCTTCTGATAATTGCGCCTATATTACCCATATCGGTAACGCCGCAAAGCATAACCAAAAAATTCTCATTTTTTAACCGCGGGAGCGAAACTTCCAAAATCGGCTCAATATCGGCAAGAAAACCTTGATGATTGCCGCCTTTTGCTAACGCTTGAGCCTTTTTTTCATCCAGCCGCTCTATTTTTACGCCTATTTTTGCTATTTTTAAAAATAACTTTTTATCGCACTCTTTGGCTAAATAAATACCTAAAATCCGCTTCGGATACCGTTCTAATACATGCAAAAAAAGCTGTTTTCCGTAAATTAACATAAAGTGGATTCTATCTTAAAATCTCTTAAAAAAAGCTCTTACAGATGTTTTTTGCATATTTTTTGGCTCATTCGTGAAGTATATACCACTGCTAAATATATTGCTTAAGGAATTTATGTGTAAGGATAAAAATTAAATTTTAAGTATTAAGTAAAAGCAGCAAATGAGACATTTATAAAGTTTTTTATAGAAAAAGCCTATCTATACTCTTATGATTTTCAGCAGAGAATAAAAAACATGAAAAAACAAGAGTAAATATAAAAGATTTGCAATCAAAATATTATCAATCAATATTATAATAAAAAAATAATTTTATGTTTACGAGGAGAAAAATATGAAATCAAAATTTAAAGCTTTTGCGGCATTATTTGTATTGTCAGTTGTATGTACAAGCACCCATGCTTTTATACCAGGGTATCCGCTGGCAATTGTTCCTGGAGAATATCACGAAAAAATGGTAGCTGAAGCGCTTGATAAAATATACGAAGAGTATGGATATGGTTCAAATGGCATAGTCTATACCAACACTATGAAAACTGCCGTAAAGACTATAGCAAAAGCTAATTCGCAGGTTGACTATGACAACAGAAGCGGCAAAGCGATTTGGCACTGCGACGGCGAACAGTTAACCGGATGCAGCAACAACGTAAAAGAGGAGACTGTAAAAGGAATCGGTGAAATTTTATCAGATAAGACAGACAATGCCCGCAATACTATCGGCGGGGCTACTCACACTTTGCAGGATTTCTATGCTCATTCAAACTGGGCAGAGCTATATGGCTCTGCTGCCAGTGATGAAATGGGTTACGGTCATATAAGTAACGTAGCAGAACCTGATGAAGACACATGTGAATATGAATACATTCACCCGCTTACTCCTCCCATAACTGCTTGTTCACTTATGAATAGCAACAATATCATTACAACCAAACTTACAAGCGGTTATTTTAAAGGCACATCCGTAATACCAGACGGCGTAAAAAAATGCTTTCATGGCGGTTTCCTTGACGGATTTGGCGTAGAAGGCATAAATAAAGATGCATCTGTCTGTAGTTTTACTGTTTTGGGCATAGGTGTTGTTATCTCTCCGCACAGCAATCTTCACAAAACCGCAGCATCAGCAGCAAAATTGGCAACCGTCAAATATTTTCGAAATATAAGAAATGCATTAACGGCCAAAGAGGGCGAATTTGACGGAGACAACGCGTTTAGAAAATTTCTCGGATTTGGCGGAACAGCTGTCGGATTTATCATAAATGCGGCAGAAGAGATGGAAGAAATAAAAGCAATTGTTGCGCAAATGGTACAATCTCGTATCGGAACAGATGAAGAGCCGTCACTTTATGTGCTCTCTGCTGTAAATAACTCTTCAATTCCCGAACATTTGGTATTTACGCATTCTAATGTTTTTCTTGATGCATTGTCAAATTTACATGCAGAACATTCAGAAGAGATTGGCGCAGATTGTCCCGAATTATCAGGGCTTAGCATTTATAAAGCTGTTTTGTCTCTTATGCCCGGAAGCACTCTGTTTATCTATGCGAACGCTTTAGTGAAGAACAAAGAAGAGGCAAAAGCTGCTTCAATGCTTGCAAACAAAAAAAATATAAAGATAAACAGTATACTTAGCGGACAGTGCTCACGCAATGATTTAAACTATTTTGAGATATCTGATATAACAGGCGGGCAAGTATTTGTCATCGACAAATCAGAGGCAGAAAAATTAGCCGAATTATCGAATATATTGATAAACAACTATTATGTAGAGCTTGCAAATATTTACGACAAATCAACATCGAAAAATATTAAATCATATGAATTCAAAGTTGATTCAAAAACAGACAAAATATCAATCACTGTTAGCATTATAGACGGAAATGCCACAGCTTTTGTTATTCGTCCGGATGGCAGTATTGTCAAAACAAACGAATTCAATGTGCAGCACACACTGTTATCATCTGTTATGGTTTATGATATAAAAAATCCGGATATCGGAACATGGAAAGTTGATATAGAAGGTAATAGTGAATTTATAATTAATGTAGCCGGAAATAGTCCGCTCTCTTTTGACAACTTCAAATTTGTAGAATACAGCGGGCGCACAGAGTACGGGAGTTTGTTTGAAATAGACAGTTTTCCTGTTGCAGGAACTGTTTCGGCTGCTGAAGCCACCGTATCAGATACAATTTCTGATGTCAGATTTGAATTAAAGTCCAGAAACGGCGATTTGCTTGAAACTTTAACGTTTAATGCAGCAGATCAGTATCTTAATACAAAAACTATTTTTTTAAAAGAGGATTTTGTAATTCCAAACGAAGACTTTGTCGTTTATGCTATTGGTAAAGATGAAAATGGTATAGAATTTCAAAGAGCATTGCCGCAGACAATTGCCCCGCAGACAATGGGCATTATGATTCCCGCACATCAAGATATACCGTTAGATATCAATACTATTTATACATTTCGTGTTACAAATTATGCCGAAAACGGAACTTTTAACTTTACGGCAATAGACGACAAAGGATACATAGTAGAGATTAAGCCTGCTGCTGCCATTATAGACAAAGATGGATACGCGGATATCAATGTTACGTTAAATCCAGGAAACAATAAGACTACCATCGGAGATAAGAATATATTGACATTTTTAGCTTATGACACAAATAATACAAAGTCTCAAAACTATGCCATAGTCGAGAGTATTGTAGTAAATAACATATTTTCTCAAAACTCTACTGCCACAACGGAAACAGTAACTGATAAAAATAGTGATATTTATAAACTTTGGCTCAATAAAGAGATAGAAGGACAATAGTTTTAATTCATTTATAAAGCGCGTTTTTACACTTCACGCAAGAAGTTCAAACACCGCTTTTTTATATATTTTTTGAAAAATCTTTATCGACAGCTTTGGCCTTAAACTAAAATCCGCAAAGATGAAGTTTGAAACCCATGCAGAGGAGACAGTAGTTGATGTCAGTAAATTGACCTCTTTTTCATATGTTGTTTATCATTAAAAAGAACTTTTAGGGGTATAGTGCATATAGAAATACTTGGGAGTAAAAAGATATTTGACAGAAAATACTTTGATTATCCTTTGCATCTTTGCATTTTAAGAAGAGGTATTTTTAGAAAAAGCAGCGGTTTGGCTTTAGAAACTGCGGCAATAAACAACTTTAAAAACAAACTCTTAGATAAAAAATATTGACAAAGAAACATAAAGACGGGACTTTTTGAAAAATGAAGAGAAGAAACATTATTAGATAACGACATAGCTATGAACTTAGAAGTCGAAACTGTAAAGACAAGTTTGAGCAGTCCAATCTTGTTATGATTTTGCATTCAAATAATCGCTCACCAAATATGTCAACTCAATCGCCCTGAAAAATAATAGTACATTTTATACATAAGAACGAACCGAATGCAAGTGTATTTAAGGTGTCATGCGGGACTTATGCCGTACCCTTGAAATTAAGAAATAGGCGTAGAAAAAGAGCATATATTCTATAAAACGCCTTTGTACAGAGTGGGGATTTATATAACTCGACACCAATAGATTAGGTAGTATTACCGACCACAGTCGGGAGTGAAGATAGAGTATAAACAGTAACCACTAAACAAAGTCTTTGAGGTAAAGGATAAAATCTTTTTTGCTTTTTATTACGAGGGTTTTAGGTGCAACATAGCTTCAAACAATAACATCCATTTTTTTCATGCATCAAAAAAACGCCGAAACTAAAACCTCATTTACCTAATATATCGTACCACTCTTTGACACTTTTGCCTGTCAATTTTGCAAGAAGTTTGGCTTTCTGCTTTGGCGGCAGTAAAAGCGGTAAAATATCGCTTTCATTCAAAATTCCGCCTTTTTTTTGTTCGCTTTTTTCTATCACGACAGCCCATTCGCCGTTTAAATTTGCTTTTTTTAACTGCTGCATTAATTCTGAAGCAGTGCATTTATAATGTGTTTCATACATTTTTGTGGCTTCTTTTATTAAATATATAACTCTTTGAGGGGCAAGTTCGGCAAGTTCACAAGAGAGCTGCAAAATTCTATGGGTTGACTCATAAAGCACGATATTGCACTCGAGCGGTAAAATCTCCCGCAGTTCATCCATGCGCGCCTCTTTTTTATGAGGTAAAAATCCATGAAAGTAGAAGTTTTTTCCTGCAAATCCGCTTGCAGCTAAAGCCAATAAAGCGGCATTTGCTCCGGGTAAAATTTCATAAGGGATACCATTTTTTTGTGCAAATTGTACCAGCAAAGTACCAGGATCGCTAATGCATGGCATTCCTGCATCACTTATATAAGCTATGTCGGAAGATAAAAAATCATTAATATTTAAACTGTTTATTATATCTTGTTCATTATGGGAGTGAAGCGGTATAAATCTTTGCTCTATATCATTTTCAAAACTGCTGAAACGCTCTTTCAAAAGGCGAATCAGTTTTTTCGCAACCCTTGTATCTTCACAAAAAATAGTCTGGATAGAAAGAAGGAGTCTAAGACTCCTTAAAGTTACATCTTCAAGATTTCCTATCGGCGTAGGAATAAAATACAACATTATTGCATATTATATTTTTTCTTAAATTTCTCAACACGTCCCGCAGAGTCAACTATTTTTTCGCTGCCGGTAAAAAATGGATGGCAAGCGTTGCAAATATCTATTTTCATCTCTTTTTTATTGGACATTGTCGTAAAAGTGTTGCCGCAAGCGCAGGTAACCGTACACTCTACGTAGTGTGGGTGAATCTCTTTTTTCATTAAATTTTCCTTTATTTTTTAGCTCTTTGAATAAATAAGCTGATGATTATAGCAAAAAGTTTATGATATTTCAATATTTACAATAGTATTTTCGCGCCAACCGCCATCACTGCACTTTCGCTTCTTAAAATATTTTCACTCTCAAAACCCACAATTGGATAATTTTCAAGTTTTTGCCTCTCCTCTTCGCTAAATCCTCCTTCGCAGCCTACAAACCAAATATGAGGAGGATTTTTTATGCTCTCAAGCCGGTTTTGTGAAAAATCCACAACTGCAAAATTTTCATATTTTTGCATAAATTCCTCTAATGAGTCTATTATCTCAAACTCTATCATATCGTGTCTGCCGCACTGTTCGCACGAATTTACAGCTATCCTTTTAAGACGCGCGGTATCGATTGCAAAAGAGCGCTGTGAAAACTTCGTATACACAAATATCAATTTTTGAACGCCTATCTCATTTAAAAACGGTAATGTTTTTTCTATCACTTTAGGCTCTACTACACTCCACGCTATCCAAAGAGGCTTTCGCGCTTTATGCTCTGAAACTGTTTTTTGACTCAAAATACACTCTGCTTCGCGTCTGTTGATTGATACAATTTCATACAAATACAAAAAATTATCATGCAAATTGCGCACTCTTAGAGGTTTCTTTGCATCTCTTCTTCGGGATTTGAACAGATGCGCAAAACTTTCATTCTCTATAACAATCCTCTCTTCACCCGCCTTTTCGTGATACAAAAACTGCATTAAACTTTACCAATCCACAAAATATAAACAACAAGGCAAAGAATGATATCAAACGCATATTTTTTAACAGTAAAGCTTTTAAATTTTTCACAGCCCTTTTTGCCAAGCCTGTAAGCCTTTATTGCGCCGAATAAAACGCACATCCACACGATAAGCGCAATACTTTCTGTAAAAGTTATTTGAAAGCTTTTAAACGCCAGCAATAAAAGAATGCATAATAGTATGAATGCTAAAAACATATAGTACATTGGCATTACAGCACGGAAATATTTTCGCAGAATCTCTTTTTTATCTGCAAGGCAAAATAGTACAAAACCCGTTAATGCAGACGCAATAAAAGCAAAAACACTGAATGATAAAATGTTTTTAACAAGCTCTATCGTTTCATCCATTATTGTTTTCCGAGGTTAACTATATATGCAGCCAACTCTTCCATGTCACTGTCGCTTAATCTTTTGGCAGTAGGTACCATTTGAGCTTTAAACGCGCCGCCATATGTGCCGTCTTTGTATCCTTTAAGTGCTTTTAGAATTTGCTCTCTACTCCATTTATTGATAATCTGACTTTTATTAACAGCCGACTTTTCAGCCTTTGTACCGTGACATGGTATGCAAGTCATAAAGAGTTTTTTACCTTTATCTGAATTTGTCAGCGGAGCAGCAACCGCTTTGGCTATATTGTCTGCTTTTTGCTTTGCGGCTTCAACCGTACTTGCGCTTTCATTTATAATTTTATCGGCTTTTTCACTAATATCCGAGAGTGTTTCGTTGGCTTTTTGCAAAATATCTTTGCTTGCATTTGCTGCTTCTTGCAATGCTTTTTTAGCTGCTTCTTTGGCTTCGGCAGCTTTTTGGGCTATATCATCCCCAACCTCTTCAACCTTTTGGCTTATCTCACCTGCCTTTTCAATTGCCTTAGAAGTTTTCTCGCCAACACTGCTTACAATATCTTGGTGTGTTTTATTTATCTCTTCAAGTGTGTTTGAGCTGCTTTTCTCACTGCTGCCGCAACCGGATAGCACCAAAACAGCCGCCGTTATACCGATTATCGCTCTTCTCATTCATTCTCCTTTTAAACTATCTTCGGGTTTATGATTTGTTTGCCGCTTAGGATTTTACGCCATAAATCATTATCTGACCAATCTTCCATAACGCCTTTAGAAAAAACAATGTCGTTTGGACTGATAGTACCCATAACTTCGCTGTATACATCTTTGACTTCAGCCTTAGCATAACCTCTGTCCGTTTCGTGAACAATAACAGAATTAACGCTTATTTTACCCTCGCCGTTGACAAAAACGGTATTTGTCAAAAGCAAATCAACCATCAAGAATATAATTCTTGCAAACTGCTCCGCCGTTGGACTCACAGGAAGCTCTACCCATCTATCCGAATACTTCTTCATCGCCGCTATATAACCCTCGTCGTCTTTATTCCATAAGGTGACAGAGTGGTCAAACGACTCTATTAAATCCTGCATGCCGCCTTTCATAAGACCAAAATCATATACCATCTGCGCGTTATCAAGCGTCGTTGATTCAAAAAGCACTTCTACTTTATACGAATGCCCATGAATACTTGTGCGGCACCTTTTTGTAGAGCAGCCGCGTACGATGTGCGTATTTTCAAATTTAAACATTTTGCGGATTATCATTTAAACTCCTCTTTTGTCGCCCCATAAGCGGATATGTATTCTATCGCTGTAATTGTAACCATTTTTCAGACAAAACAGAGTTACTGCGCGGCTATTTTTTTCAAGTTCCAAACGATTTGCACCAAGCGGCATACAAAAAATAGGCACATCGATATCTTTGGTTATCTCCTCTATCTGTACTTTGGCCTCATGCATCATCTCTTCATTAAGGACAAATTTAAAAAACGCCTCTTTAGCATACAAAGCAATCTTTCGTATAGCCTCTTTATTGACACGTTTTTCATATGTCTCAAGCGAGTTTGAAAGTTTTACGCTCATTGCAAATCCTATCTTTCTATACAAAGCAAATTTATCAAAATCAATATCTACAGTTGCATTTGTCTCAAAAAATATATCAAAGCCGTAATCTAACGCCAACCCCAAAAAGCCGTAAAAAACAGGGTTTTTATAGTGTATCAAAGGTTCTCCGCCGGTAATAACAAGATGCGGCAGATAATCTATATCTTGTACATATTCTACGATTTTTTCAAAGAGTTTTTGTGAATTATCAAAACTCTTCCATTCGGATTTAAAGTGTTTTTCATTTACAGCATAAAGGGAATCGCAGCCGATGATTTTTGAGCCATCAAGCGGCGATATAAACTCGCACCCAAATCCCCTGCATTTCAAGTTGCACCCTCCAAAACGTACAAACAGCGACGGATAGCCGGCATATTTGCCTTCACCTTGAATACTTAAAAAACTCTCTACTAAATACATTTTTCCAAAAGATCCGTTTTGGAAAATCTCTCAAGCACTTTTTTGTCGGTTATAAATTCTATATTGTACGGATGACAAGCGCAAAAGAGATGAAAATTATGAGACGGCGGCAGAAGCCGTTCTATCTCTTTACTGATTGAGCCGAGCAGTATAAGCTCTATATTATCATGCGCTAATTCGTTTAAAAGCACGCGTATAAAAGGACTGAATGCTTTGGCATGTTTTTTCGTATCCTCTTTTTTTGTAAAAATAAGCGCACTGTTCAGCAATAAAATACCGTTTTTTTCAAAATTATCTTTCCATTCATATATCGAATTTATAGCTCTGTTTTTATCAAACTGCGCGATACTTTCTTGCGTTACATCATTAAGCCGTTTTGAAGAGAGCAAAAGCATTTTTATAAAATTTCTCAGACTCGTAGCGCGGTTTACTTCGCGCGACAGTCCTTTGTCGGAAAAGAGCGTTTTTACTGCGCCGTCTATAAAAGCATAGCCTATCGCGCTTTGGCTTCTTGGATATGGATCTTGTCCAAAAAGTATGGATTTGGTTTTATTGCGCGGCAGAGTTTTAAAGGCATTTAAAAAATTATCAAAATTCGGAAAGTATCCGGCGTTGCTCTCCAAAAAAGCACGATATTGCGCGTCCAATGCTCGATACGCAAGATTTATCGTATCCTGCCAACTTTCGTGCACTCTCATTGTGTATCATTCAGTGACAATATAAGCTCTACTTGCGATATTGTAAGCCCTAAAGCCTGCGCTATGGCATTTTCATTCTTGCCCTCTTTATAAAGGTCTATAACTTTTTTTTCATAGTCACCTACATTATGCTGTTCCCTAAACTCTTCGGTGATTTTTTTGACCTCTTGAAGCGATTGTTTCAACGGTACAACACGGTTTTGCACCTCATCTTCCACTATCTTTTGTATACCGCCGTCAATGTCCAAATTCTGTTTTTTAACAACTTTGTTGAGTTTGTGATTCTCTTGGTTTAAATCCTCTATGACTTTCTCCAATATACAGAGTCTAGACAATACATTTTTATCGCGTATAATAATAAAAACAATAAGCAAAAACATTGCTGCCAAAAGAGCGGCAAACATTAAAGCATCGCTGAACACCTCAATCTCCTATCATAAAAACAATATCTATCCACACAAAGATAAAAAACATTATGCCAAGATAACCGTTAAGCGTAAAAAACGCTTTGTCTATCTTTTTAAAATCGCGCCTTACTATCAAATGTTCACAGCACAGTATCGCCGCGCTTACCGCTACTGCCGCGTAAGAGACTAAACCAAGAGAAGCATTACCCACAAACAACAGCCAAAATATAACTGCCAATATATGAAATCCAGCTGATGTTGCAAGAGCCGCTTCTTTACCATAACGCGAAGGAATAGAATAAAGCTTATGCTCTTTATCAAACTCAATATCTTGCAGCGAATACAAAAGATCAAATCCTGCCGCCCAAAACATAACGCCAAAACACAAAAGCCAAGACCATATATGCGTACTGCCCGATACCGCTATGGTTCCAGCTATCGGAGCAAGTCCCAAAGAGAGCCCCAATACCAAATGGGCAAATGGTGAAAAACGCTTGAAAAAAGAATAGCTTGCAAGTATTATCAGTATTGGAAATGACACAATGAACGCCGTTTTATTGATAAGCCATGCAACAAAAATAAATAAAACAGCATTAAAAAGGATAAACAGTATCATATTGGTTCTGCCGATTCTGCCATCCACGCTCGGGCGGTTGACCGTCCTTGGATTCAAGGCATCTATATCATCATCCGCAAGACGGTTAAACGCCATTGCAAAATTTCTGGCACTCACGGCACACAGTATGCCCAATATCAGCAGTTTGAAACCAAACCATGCCGAATGGTTTACTTCATATGAGGATACTATCATTGCGATAAAAATAAAAGGCAGAGCAAAAACAGAATGTTTAAAAACTATAAGTTCATTTATATCTTTCAGGATAGACCAAAGCCGCTTCACGCTTACCTCTTTCATTTAAATTATTAAATTTTACATCAAATTGCCAAAAAATTAAATTTATTTAGGTAAAAAATATAGATATAATTCCAAAAACACTCATAAGGAATTTCTATGCAGCTTGCGCTTATCGGGACTACTGCGTGCGGAAAAAGCGATTTGGCTCTTGAGGCAGCAAGAGATATGAGGGCTATTATACTTTCATTGGATTCATTATCAGTATATAAAGAGATAGATATAGCTTCTGCAAAACCAACACAGACGCAAATGTCAGGCGTTAAGCATTACGGTATAGATGTTATCGCGCCGAATGAGAGCTTTAATGTAACAATTTTTTTCGACCTTTATCAAAAAGCGGCGGCAGATGCCCAAAAACAGGGCATACCGCTCATTATAGTCGGCGGAACAAGCTTTTACCTAAAAGCTTTGCTCTCTGGTCTTAGCGATAAACCGCTTGTAAGCGATGAAAATCAAAAAAAAGTTGCCAGAGTGTTGCGGGACATCTCAAGTGCATATGAAAATATGGAACAAATTGACCCTGCATATACCAAAAATGTAGAAAAAAATGATATTTACCGTATGGAAAAATGGTATGGGATATATTATGAGACAGGCGAACTGCCAAGTCTCTTTCTAAAACGTACAAAAAAAGAACCTATCATTAAAGAGTTGCCGATTTTCGAGATAGAGACCGACAAGGATATTTTGCGCCAAAGAATTGCAGCACGAACACGTAAAATGATAGAAGCAGGACTTGTGGACGAAGTAGCAAGGCTTGAGAAAAAATATACAAGAGAGCCTAACTGCATGAAATCTATCGGCATAAAAGAGGTAATAGAGTATTTTGACGGACTTTGCACACTACCTCAAATGGAAGAGAAAATCATCCAAAACACAGTAAAACTTGCCAAAAGACAGCGCACCTTTAACCGCACGCAATTTTTGCAGCCCATTATAAAAAAACCGCTTAATGAGATAAAAGAAGAGATATTGAAATTTATACGCAAATAAAATAGCCGTATGGGACAAGTTTGTAAAATTATAAGAAGAAAAATTCAACAATTCAGTCCTTGAAGAATTACAAATGACTAATAAACCGGTATAGTGTCATAACAAATATTGATAAAGTCGTAGACTCTTCAAAGATTGTACCTCTTGCGTCTTATCCGAAGTAAAACCTTTATCTAAAGCTCCTACTATAATATTTACAGTTGCTGCATCATATCCTGTCTCTATTGTAATGAGATTATGCAAAGTTTGAAGGGCAGCTTGTTTTTCATCTGCATTGGCATTGGGATTTAATAGAACTTCAGCAGCTTCTGGATGTTCAGATACTAATTTCTTTGAAGCTTCATGCACTCCTAAAGCTTTTAACATACTGT
>JAIRKW010000054.1 GCA_031259875.1 Campylobacteraceae bacterium | reverse complement strand
AAATCAAGCTCTTTAAACTGAAACTTGCGCGGATTATCTGCGATGTCTTTGATTTTGGCAGTTTTTGGCTCTACATTTTTATCCAAACCTATCAGCCCCTCGCGTTCCAAAAGCCACAACGCCTGTCCTTGATTTGCTCCGTCTATGGGTATGGCCAATACAGCGCCCTCGGGCAGTTCGTCAATACTTTTGTATTTATCCGAATATATGGCAAAACTCCATTGAAACACTTCCACCGTAGGCGTCAGTTCAAAACCGTTAGCTTCTATAACTTGTTTAAGCCACCACTGGTGCTGCAAAATAGTACCCGCATATCCGCCCTCCGCTACTATCCTATTGGCCTGCAAATCATCTTGCAATGCAACAGGCTCTACTTTGATACCATAATCGGGCGCGACATGTTCGGCGATATATTTTAGTATCTTCTCTTCACCCGCATAAGAGGGCATATGATGAACTTTGAGCGTATCTGTGAAGACGACTGCATCCGACCTTTGGGATTTAAAATAAAAAAACAGACCGATTGCTGCAATCAGCACTATGACACTTAAAGTAATCCATACGGGCTTTCTATTTTTTTTCAATTGAAAATTAACATCTGTTTTTGCCATATATAAACTCCTTTAATGGCTTGTTTTGCGGACAAGATAATCACCTGTCCACTGAATAATCTGTATACTCACAATCAAAATGATAATGGTAGAAATCATAATATTGTGGTCAAACCTCTGATAACCATAAACAACAGCCAAATATCCTATGCCTCCAGCGCCTATAGTACCGGCAATCGCCGAATACTCTATCATTGAGATAGTGTTCAGCGTTACAGCGGCTATAATGCTTGGAAATGCTTCACTTAACTGCGCACGAGTGATAATCTGCAAAAAAGAGCCGCAGGATACAAGCCCGACAGCATTTACTTCACGCGGCAAATCTCGCAGAGCATTTTCAACGAGCCTTGCAAAAAACGGCGTTCCCGCTATGACCATCGGCACGACGGCAGCACGGATACCTATCGTAGTTCCCGTAATGTATTTTGTAAAAGGGATAATAGCCGCCATCAACACCAAAAAAGGCAGTGAGCGGCCGATATTTACAAACCAGCTAAGCACATAATTAAACCGCCTGCGCGGAAACAGTCCAAAATCAGAAGTGTTAAACAGCAGTATGCCCGTTATGCCGCCGATGATAATAACAAGCACCATAACAATGCCCACCATCGTTACCGTTTCAAGATAAGCAGGAATCAGCAGAGTGTGCACTTCCGGCCACGGCGTATCATTTCCCAGTACTTTCGCACTCATACGGCAACCCTCCCTTTGCTTTCACTAAAGCTTATATTGTTTTTAAATTCTGCGTGCAAACCGATTTGGCGCAAAGCGTTAGTTATTGTCAAAATATCCGCTCTCTTGGCATACAAAAACTCAAACCCTACAAGCGCACGCCCATAAAAGCTTTTTTCGCCTATCTGTTCGATATTTGCTCCAAGCAGATGTACATTGACATTTAACTGTTTACTAAGTATCTGCGACCAGTCGGAGGGAACATTGTCGCCGTAAGTAAGCTCTGCGACAAGATGCCTGTTGTTAAACGCTTCCGCAACCCTAAGGGATATGAGCTGTCTGCCAATCTCCGAATTCGGATTTGATACCAAATCCTGCACTTTACCCTGCTCTACTATTTCACCGTCTCTTATCGCGGCGATAGAGTCTGCTATATTACGCACCACATCCATCTCATGCGTAATCAAAATGATAGACAAATCAAACTCATCGCGAAGCTTTTTTAAAAGACGTAAAATAGTCTTTGTTGACTGCGGGTCTAATCCTGAAGTAGCCTCATCTGACAAAAGTACCTGCGGATGAAGAGCAAGCGCACGGGCTATGCCTACACGCTGCTGCTGACCTCCTGAAAGCTGGGACGGATAGTAATTGCCCCTATCTGTCAAACCAACCGCTTCCAGCAGCTCTTTTACCCGTCTGTCAACATCTGATTTTACAACCCCCAAATACTCTAACGGAAGAGCGATATTTTGCGCGGCTGTTTTTCTGTGCAAAAGAGCAGATGATTGAAAAATCGTGCCTATAGCGCGGCGTTCTTGGCGCAGACTTTCGCCAGAGAGATTTGAAAGGTCTTTACCATTAACCAAAATAGAGCCTTCAGTTGGACGCTCCAATAAACTAATGAGCTTGGAAAGTGTGGATTTACCCGCACCGCTTGGACCTACAATCGCCGTTATAGAACGGTCAGGCACGGTCAAATTGATATCTTTGAGTACCTGCACCGTACTTTTGTCGGGTAATGTATAACTTTTTGACAAATTTTTTATCTCAATCATTGTTCACTCCTTTTTGTATGCTAAAATGAGTAATTTTACTTACTCTTGGCTTCCTCTTTTTTTACCTTCTCAATATCGCGGTAAGAGGCTGCCGGATGATTATCGGGAAGATAACGGTGACCAAAAATCTTTTCACGCAGTGTGCCGTTTGCATAAGATGTCGGATACACGCCTCGTTTTTGCAGTTCAGGAACAAGATATTTGACTACATCTGCAAATGTCTCGTGCGAGATTGCATAAGCTATATTAAACCCGTCCACATCCGTATACTCAACCCACTCTTGAAGCTGGTCGGCAACCGTTTTGGCAGAACCCACAAATAAAGGTCCAAGTCCGCCTATGCCAACCCAATTCGCAAGGTCATTCGGAGTCCACTCTTTTTCGCCGTTTGTCAAATGCTCAACTACAGAGATGATGGCATTGGTATCCTCTTTTTTGACAGGCTCATCCGGCTTATATGCGCCAAAATTGATTCCGCTCCATCCGGATACCAAAGAGAGCGCACCTTCTCTTGAAATATATTTTTTATACTCTTCATATTTTGCTTTTGCTTTTTCATCTGTCTCATCAACAATAATAGTAATCAACGCAAGTACAAGCGTCTTTTTAGGGTCTCGTCCATTTTCTGCGGATTGTCTTCGGACATCCTCAACATACTCTTTGACTACTTTTTTGCTCGGCGTGGAGACAAAAACAAGTTCTGCATGTTTTGAGGCAAATTTTTTGCCAGCATCGCTTGAACCTGCTTGAAACAGCACAGGAGTTCTTTGAGGTGAGGGCTCGGTAAGACCAATACCAGGCACTTCAAAATACTTTCCTTTATGTCCTATCTCATGCACTTTATCGGGGTCTGCAAAAATGTGTTTCTCGCGGTCTCTAACTACAGCGCCCTCTTCCCAGCTTCCCTCAAGCAGTTTATAGATGACTTCCAGATACTCTTCAGCTACTTCATAGCGGTTATCGTGGCGGTTCAATCCATTGTCGCCGACATTTTTCGCTCCGCTCTCAAGATATGAAGTGACGATATTCCACCCAACGCGTCCTTTTGTATAATGGTCTGCTGTAGCTATGCGGCGCGCCCATGTGTATGGATGTTCAAACGAAGTTGATGATGTGATACCAATACCAATATGCTTTGTTGCCTGCGCTACAGGTCCTGCGATTTGCAATGGGTCATTTACGGGAATTTGAACGCCGTTTTTCACAGCTGCTTTCGCATCACCATTATACACGTCGTAATATCCCACAACATCTGCTATAAAAATAGCCGTAAAAAAGCCCTCCTCCAATGTCTTGGCCAAATCTGTCCAATACTCCAAATCTTTGTACTGCCATGACCTGTCTCTTGGGTGTGACCAAAGTCCTGGTGACTGATGCCCTACGCAATTCATCTCGAATGCGTTAAAAAAAATCTTTTTGCTCATAACTCCTCCTTAAAAAATTTGTTTGTCATAAAATAGTTCCCCACAAAAGAATCGCCAAACACATATTGCATTTATTACATTGTTGAAAATACAAATCAAACGCGCTAATAAAAATCTTTACTCATAATAAAACCTCCTTAAAGTTTATCTGCTCTTAATTAAAAAGCGGCTCTTTTGTGCTGGTTTTGGCTTGAATGCAAAAAGCCATTAAATGCCGCTTTGTTGATACTGCTAAAAAATTTAAAACTACACATCAACCTAAAAGGCTTTCCCAAAGCTCTTATAAATTTTGGGGATTCATTCTCGGTGGTTGATGTCAAAACTGCTGTGTAACTTTTGCTAAACACGCTTTTGGGCGTTAAAAGTTTCTTTGCGTTTGAGTTCTGCCGTTTTGCAAAAACAGATGGTTCGGATATAAAATGTGTTATAGATTCTACATTTGGATTGATAGCATTTAGCACTGCGGACATTTTGCCGACATTGGTTATAGCTTTAATTTTTACTTTGAATTTATCCCGCAGCATCAAAAATGGCGGAATGCCGCTATGGCTTATATTTATACTATCTGAAAATAATGCATTATTTATCCAAAAAGTCTTCCGAACTACTTTTTTAGCATATTTTTGAATAAGTCTAAACTTATTTAAAACATTGAATGGCGGCAGATTAAGCCCGTGTTGTTTGGCTATGCGAAGCTCATTTGTTTTAGCGAAAAGCCGCGCATATGCCAAAACAATTAA
>JAIRKW010000049.1 GCA_031259875.1 Campylobacteraceae bacterium | reverse complement strand
TCTTCTATTCTTACTATATCATCTTCGCCCGTATATTTCCCAACCTGTGCTTCTATTAAAACGAGCGGGATTTTACCCGGATTTTCTAATCTATGCACATCGCCTGATTTTATATATGTAGACTCATTTTCTCTAACCAAAAAACTTTTATCGTTTATCGTAACTTTTGCCGTTCCGCTTACGACTATCCAGTGTTCGTTTCTATGGAAATGCTTTTGCAAACTTAACCGTTTGTTTGGCTTAACCTCTATCTTTTTGATTTTGTAGCCGTCACCAACTTCTAAAACTTCGTAAGTTCCCCAAGGTCTGTTTGCCTTGACATGCAAAGAGGTCAAATCTTTTTTTTCACTTTGCTGAAGAGACGCCACAATATCTTTAACTTTTTGCGAACTTCCTTTTTTGGATATCAAAAGAGCGTCTTTTGTGTCTACAATTATCAAATCATCAACATCAATGACAAACACCTCTTTGTCTGCCAAAATCAGATTATTTAATGTGTCATGACTGTTTGGCAGCTCAAGAGATAAGGCATCAAAGCTTCCGACATCACTCCAGCCAATACTGCTTGGCACAACGGCAACATTCGGACTTTTTTCCATAAGCGCATAATCTATGCTGATATCATCTATGCATGCCATATCCTTCATATCTATGCGGATAAGCTTTTCGAAATAACCTGTTGTGCCGTCTATTTTAGCATTATTGGACGCACTCAAGGAAGCGTTGTAAATATCTGGGGCATGCTCTTTTAACTCTTTCAAAAAAGTTTTGACCTTAAAACAAAACATGCCGCTGTTCCAGTAGTAATTGCCGCTTTTTATATATTTTTCAGCAGTTTTGATATCAGGCTTCTCTTTGAAACTTTTTACATGCAGCCCATCAGTTTCAATGTACCCAAAACCTGTTTCAGGATAAGACGGTTTAATGCCAAAAGTCACCAAAAAGCTATCGTTTGCCAAATCCTGCGCTTTTTGTAAAGCATTTTTGTAACTGTTTTCATCTTTTATCAAATGGTCGCTTGGCGTTACAAGCGCGATACTCTCCTCATCAAGCTGAAAACTTGCCAAAGCTATAGCTGCGGCTGTATTCCTTCCCACCGGCTCCAATATGCAGCTGCTATTTTTAACTTTGCCCAACTCCTCAAGCTGATCCATAGCTAAAAAATACTGCTCTATATTTGAAACCACGATGGAGCTTTCACAAAACGGTGTATTTCGCTCAACTGTTAATTGAAAAAGGGATTTATTGTTAAAAAATTTTATAAACTGTTTTGGCATTAATTTGCGGCTTAACGGCCAAAGTCTCGTACCGCTGCCTCCGGATAAAATAATGTTTACCATAATATTGCATTACCTATTTTATATTTTTCATACATTCAAGCTCTTTTTACAAGTTCTATTTTTATTTTCGCCTACTAAAAAACTTCCCACTTTTACCAACTCTCTATTAATGAGTGCTTTTTCCAATAGCCAAAAAGCTAAAAGTTCAATCTTTGAATTTTATATTTTTAAAGCTTGCCAAAATATTAAAAACTTTTTTATTTTTGCATGCTCTTTAAAGCATTTTGCATTGCATCTTGATACTCTTGCATTTTTTCTTTGCTTTTGGCTTCAAAGCGTGCCACAAGTACAGGTGTTGTATTTGAAGCGCGTATGAGTCCCCATCCATCTTCGAATACAACTCTTACGCCGTCTATCGTAATAATATTTTTTATTTTCGGAAAATCTTTCGGCGGATTTTGCAAAAAAAGTTTAAGTTTTTCTATAATGCGAAACTTTTCGCTCTCTTCGGTTTTAATCTTCAATTCATCTGTTGAGTACATTTTGGGCAATTTAGACAACTCTTCATCCAAATCAATCCCCTCTTGTAAGAGTTCAAGCGTTCTTAGCATCGCATAAATCGCATCGTCATAACCAAAATATCTGTCGTTAAAAAATATATGTCCGCTCACTTCTGCGGCAATATCTATTTTGGTTTCGCGCATTTTCATTTTAAGATTGCTGTGTCCGGTTTTGTACATATACGCATGACCTCTTTTGTTTATCTCATCGTACATAACCTGCGAACATTTAACTTCGCCTAAAATCTGCGGGTTTTTCAATACTTTTGAATAAAAAATGACAAGCTCGTCGCCTTTGAAACTGTTTTTTTGCGTCAAAACGGCTATTCTGTCTGCATCTCCGTCAAATGCAAATCCTATATCATAATTTCCCGTATCAAGTTCTTTTTTTATGTCGTATAGATTTTTCTCTTCAGTAGGGTCTGGATGATGATTTGGGAAGGTGCCGTCCGGTTCTTCAAAAAGAATTTTGGCGTTTAGATTTAACTGTCTAACAAGCTCTGTGACAACAACTCCAGCCGCACCATTTCCGCAGTCTATAACGATTTTGGTTTTCAAATCTTTCAAATGCTCAAAATGCTTAACAAGGAAATTGATATACTCTGTTTTAGTATCAATCTTATCACATGTCATGTCGCCCCAAATTTTTAGCTTTTCGTACTCTTTGGTTACTTCGCGTCCCAACCTTTCTATATCTGCGCCAAAAAACGGCAAACGATTCAGCGTAATCTTAAAGCCGTTGTATTCGGGCGGATTGTGAGAACCTGTAATCATAATGGTGGCGTTTACTTTATCTTCACCCTCAAAAAACCCTGCAAAATAGTTGCACGGCGTTGGTACAAGCCCCATGTTTTTAACTTTTACGTCAGCATAAGTAAGTCCTGCAACGAGATAACTGAAGAGTTTTTTTGAGTGGGTTCTGGCATCATATCCAATAGCAACAGTTGAGCCTATTTTCAAAATCTTTTCTCCAAGAAAAAATCCGATTGCTTTGACGCTCTTTTCATTTAACTCTTGCCCAAAAACACCTCTGATGTCGTACTCTCTAAAAATATGGCGCATTTTATATCTTTAATTTATATATTTTTGCATACGGATTACCGGAAACAAACTCAAAGAGATTTTCATCATACTCTTCCAGATAAAAGAGTTTAAAGTAAACAGAGTTATACATAGCCTCGTCTATCACCAAAAACACATTGTAAGAACGCAGATACACAAGCGAATATACTCCGTTATAGTTCATATTTTGGATATTTTTATACAGTGCACCTTTATTGTCATAGCCTATACTTGCAAATCTTTTAAGCGGTATACTTATACTGTTTGGCGGCGGCGTGATTAATGTCCCTTGCTGTTTATCCACATAAAAATGACTCTTTCCTCTATTTTTATCCAAGATCAATGTCGAACCTGCATCTTCAAAATTTCTTGAGATATAGAAAAATGGCTGTCTTGACTTGCCGTTCATCAAATCAAGATGACTGAAATTCATAATAGTAGGATAAATATCAAGCATTCTATACGGCAGATAAAAATAGATATCTCTTGTCTTTTCGGGCAGTTTTATATCTGTCTTTAAGGAGAGTATAAAATCGTTCGAATCCGTAAAGCCGTACTCTTTCATCATCCAAACAACATTATTGTTTGGTATGGATTGGTTATTTTTGACAGCTTCGGCTCTCTTTTCGGTGTATTCTACATCAAGCCTTGCCATTTGCGCCGCACTTTTTTGCTCATGAGATAGTATGAAACTGGCAGGAAAATTAACATCTCCACTATGTTTTGCACCGTCAACAAGTGTTTTTACATCAGCATAGTAACGTATCGGATATCCGTAATCCCACCATGTAATCATATAATCTTCTCTGCTTACATTTTTTCCAAAATCTTCTATCAAAGCCACCTCTTCCCTCGTAAAAACAGGTAAAGTTTTGTAATCCCATGCTGTCTTCACAAGAGGGTATAAACTGTAGCTAATTATTATGCATACAAATGCCAATGAAGCAAAAAAGGCTGTTTTTTTACTGTTTATATATGCATTTATAAGTTCTATAATTCTAAAGATAAAAAATCCTACTCCAAATGCTGCAACAGGAGTAGCATACATGGCAAAACGAAGCCCTCCTTTGAA
>JAIRKW010000101.1 GCA_031259875.1 Campylobacteraceae bacterium | reverse complement strand
AAAGCACTCCTGTTTTCAAACTAATTAAGCGCTGTTGCGCTAAAATAAAAATTTATTTTTCTCGGAGCAGTTTATGAGCCAATATATCTTAAAGATTGATTGTCAAGATGAAAAAGGATTGATATATAGAGTCGCAGACGCTGTGTTTAAATACAAGCTTAATATCGTAAAAAACGATGAATTTGTAGACAAAGAGCATGGTAAATTTTTTATGAGGGCAGAACTTAGCGGCACAATAAATGAGAGTGAGTTTTTGGGTACGCTTGAAGCTCTGCTGCCAAACGGGGCAAATATCTATATCGGTTTAAAAGATAAAAAAAATATAATTTTGATGGGGACAAAAGAGTCGCACGTGTTGGGCGATATACTTTTGAAGCATTTTCGAGATGAATTGAACGCCAATATTCTTGCTGTTGTAAGTAATTATGATGACTTAAAGGAGCTTGTGCAAAAGTTTGAGATACCGTTTTTTTACGTAACTCATGAGGGTCTGTCAAGAGAGGAGCATGAGAGGAAAGTTTTAGACGCACTATCGAAATTTAATCTGGACTTTATAGTTTTAGCAAAATATATGAGGATACTCTCAAGCGATTTTGTGGAGCAGTATAAAGAGAAGATTATCAATATCCACCATTCGTTTCTGCCCGCATTTATCGGTGCAAATCCTTACAAGCAAGCTTATGAAAGAGGCGTAAAAATCATCGGTGCAACGGCGCATTTTGTAAATAATAACTTAGATGAAGGTCCAATTATAGCGCAAGACGTTATAACGGTAAATCACGAATTTGATTGGAAAGATATGCAGCGCGCAGGACGGAATGTGGAGAAAGTGGTTTTATCAACCGCGCTTGATTTGGTGCTGGAAGACAGAATTTTTGTACATAAAAACAAGACTGTAATTTTTTGATGTTCAATGTAGTTTTATTATCTCCGCAGATTCCGCAAAATACAGGCAGTATCGGCAGACTTTGCGTCAATACCAATTGCAGATTGCATATCATAAAGCCTGCATGTTTTGAAATTAGCGACAAGATGGTTAAAAGAGCGGGGCTTGATTATTGGAAGCTTTTGGATTTAAAGGTTTGGGAGAGTTTGGACGAATTTTTATCAGTGCATTCAAAAGATTTCGGACGTTTTTTCTTTGCTACAACAAAGAGCAGGAAGCCATATTTTAAAGCAGATTATAAAAAGGGAGATTTTATATTTTTCGGAGGTGAGTCAACAGGCCTTCCTATGGAGCTCATGCAAAAAAATTGGGATAACGCCGTAACAATCCCAATGGGCAAAAACGGAAGAAGTTTAAACCAGGCAATGGCTGCCGGTATAGTTTTATATGAAGCTATCAGACAAAATTATGAGGAGTTTTAGATGAGCAGAGTTAAAGGCAAGTGGGGGCTTATAACGGGTGCTAGTGCAGGCATAGGTGAAGCAAGCGCAAAGGTATTGGCGCACGAAGGATGCAATCTCATTTTAACAGCAAGACGCGAAGAGAAACTAAAAATTTTAGCGCAAAAACTTGAAAAAGAGTATGATATCAAGACATATGTGTATCCTGTAGATGTGCGTATCAAAAAAAGTGTAAATTCACTGCTTGAGAATGTAAAAGATACAAAGATAACGCCCGATTTTTTGATAAATAACGCAGGTCTTGCCTTGGGGCTTGAGGGTGTACAGGAGGGTTTTACAGATAAATGGGACACCATGATAGATACCAACCTAAAAGGACTTTTATATGTCACAAGAGCATTTTTACCTTTGATGATACAAAAAGGCGAAGGACATATAATAAATATAGGCTCAACCGCCGGCTGGCAGACGTATCCCGGGGGAAATGTCTATAATGCAACGAAATTTGGCGTAAGAGCGCTTAGCGACGCTATGAATTTAGACCTTGTAGATACGGATATCAAAGTCTCTTGTGTAGCTCCGGGAAACTGCGAGACAGATTTTTCACTTGTCCGCTTTGAAGGCGACAAAGAAAGAGCAGATAAGGTGTATACGAAATATAAAACGCTTGAGGCAAAAGATGTGGCGGATGCTATTTTGTATATATTAAATACTCCTTCGCATGTAAATATCCCATATCTGCGCATAATGCCAAAAGCGCAGAGAAATATATACGTTTTTAAAGAGAACAAACTATAAAAACAGATATCTTGGTTATAGGAGCTGGGGCAAGCGCACTGATGTTTGGAGCGCATTGTAAAAAGCAGATTTTATTTATAGACACAAACCCAAGCATTGGCGCTAAGATTAAAATTTCAGGCGGCGGAAAATGCAATCTGACAAATAAACACGTAAGCGCAAAAAACTATCTTGGAGACGAAGCTTTTATACAAAAGAATCTTGATAGTTTCAGCTCTTCCGATACGCTTGAGTTTTTTGAAAGATACTGCGTTTTCCCAACTTTAAAAGAGAATGGACAGTACTTTTGCAGCAGTTCAAAAGAGGTTTTATCAGCGTTTGCTTCGGCAAACTCTCATCATAAATTTTTATTTAAAAGCAAAGTTTTAGATACGGAGTTTAGCAAAGATAATTTTGTCATACATACCGACAAAGAAAATATAATATCCAAAAAACTCATACTTGCAAGCGGAGGAGTTAGCTTCCCGCAGCTTAATGCAAGCGATATAGGCTATAAAACAGCTAAAAAATTTGCCCATGAAATCAAAATGCCAAATCCCGCCCTTGTGGGATTGACTTTGCAAAAAGAGCAGTTTTGGATGAAGGAGCTTAGCGGAATATCTATGAAGGTAAGGATAAAATGTGAAGATTTTATCTACGGCGGAGATATGCTGTTTTCACATTTTGGTATCAGCGGACCTGCTGTTTTAAACACATCTTTGAGATGGGAGAGAGGCAGGATTGCTATAGATTTTCTGCCTTTTTTGGATTTTGGTTTACACAGTCCGCTTTGGAATAAAAAAAGACAGCTAACCTCTGTTATAGAAGCGCCCAAAAGATTTGTAAAAGCATTTTTGCACTCATGCGGCATATTGGATAAACCTATGAAATCTTACTCAAATCCCGAAAAAGAGAAGATAATTTTGCTGAAAAATTACTTGATGCCCATAGCTGGAACATTTGGTTTTAGCAAAGCTGAAATCACAAAAGGCGGTGTTAAGACAGATGAGATAAATCCAAAAACTTTTGAGAGTAAGATACAAAAAGGGTTGTATTTCATCGG
>JAIRKW010000045.1 GCA_031259875.1 Campylobacteraceae bacterium | reverse complement strand
TTTAACATTATGCTCCACCATTTCATAAAAATTTTGAAAGTTATATCCAAGCATATTTAAAACCTGTATTTAAATGACATATTTACAAGATGCGCGCCGCCGTCGGTGAATGTACCGTTAATATTATAATTATTGTTTGCGATACTGCGTTTCTCTTTGTCGGAGAAAAGATACGCCGCGCCGATGCTTATGTCGTCATTTAGCTTGTATTCAAAACCAGCAGAGTAGTTTTTGGAATTGGAATCAGGCAATTCAAATGCCAAATTTTCATCGGAAGCAGGTGTTTTATCTATTGTAAATCCTGCCATGAGCTTTAGATTGTCAGTCGCAAGGTGCGTGACACCAAGTCTAAATGTATTGGAATCTTCCCAGTTTTTTACTCTTTTTTTTCCAAAACCATTGCTCAAAATAGGGTCGTTGCTCTCATTTGGAAATTCAAAATCTATCTGTTTGAAAGACGACCAATACGTTCTTTCATATACAAACTCAACTATTGTTTTTTTGAAAAATGTATAAGCTACCGCCAAATCAAGCACGGCAGGAAGCGGCGCGTCAACGCTGACATCGCCGTTATATGTATATGCGGGCGGATATTTTAATTTTGCGTTGCCCTCAAGCGTCAGATTTACTTTTGAACGATATGTAGCTGCAAAATTTAATGCCTCAGTCGGTCTGAGAGAGAGTGCGAGATTGTATCCAAAATCAAACGAATCGCCTTCTATGCCCAATGAAACATCCATGTTGTACGTTGAAGCATCGTTTTTATAGCCTGCCACTTCGCCTGTGCTGTAAACAGCTCTTGCGCCAAAGCCTATTGCAAGATAATCATTTACCTTGTAAGCCGCTGTTGGATTTGCCTCTATGATTTTCAGCGAGAATTTTTTTGCGTTTTCAGCTTGGTACGGACTATCCCATCTTTTTGCAAGACCTCCCGGAACTACCGCCGAAAAGCCAAATCTCCAATCCTCTTTATAAGCAGGTGTTACAAAGTGAAAAAGCGGTGCCCCAAATCTTTCTACTTTTGAATTGCCGTTACGTGAAACGTTATTATCCGTATATGTCATATGAGGCAGATTAACGTACATAAGCAAAAGCTCTAAATGGCTTTTGTCGCTGGGTAAAAAAGCCATATTGGCAGGGTTGTAATAACTCGCATCAGCTCCATTTACTGCGGCTACATTCGCTGCATTAAGAGCCAGTGCGCTCAAAGACTGCTCAGGGATTTTATATCCCGAAGCCAATGCTGATGAGCTAAGAAGAACCGACATGGCCAACGCTCTAACACAAACTTGTTTTTGGAAATTATTTGAACTTTTCATCGATTAGCATCCTTTTTATCCCCTATTGGGTTTTTTGTTGTAAACTATAAAGCAGGTTTATCTCCTGCGCCCATATACTGTCGTCTATCGTCTCTAAAATCAGCGGAATATCATCTATTCGCGTGTCATTCACAATAAACGAAAATGCCTCCAACCCTAACTCTCCCTTGCCGATACTTTCATGCCTGTCAACGCGGCTTTGAAATTTTGCCTTAGAATCGTTGATATGCATACCCTTTAAATATTTAAACCCTATAATGTTACCAAACTCTTGCATAGTTTTTTCATAATCATCTTTTGTTCTTATATCATACCCTGAGGTAAAGAGGTGGCAAGTGTCTATGCAGACACCTACGCGTGATTTATCTATAGAGTTTTGCATAAGATAAGCCAAATGCTCAAACTTATATCCGAGATTGCTTCCTTGTCCTGCTGTATTTTCTACGACAAGCGTGACGCTTTCACTCTGTTTTAAAGCCTCATTCATGCAATCCGATATATTTTTTAAACACTCCTCTTCGCTTATCTCTTTTAGATGACTTCCTGGATGAAAATTGAGTTTAAGAAGCCCAAGTTGTTCACATCTTTTCACTTCGTCTAAAAACGCCTCAAAAGACTTTTGTCTTTGAGCTTCATTAGGATGTCCTAAATTTATAAGATAACTATCATGCGGTAAAACGTGTTTTGGTAAAATCCCAACCTCATTAAGTCTTTTTTTAAAAGTCTCTATTTGATTTTCTTCAAGTGGTTTTGCACTCCATTGACGTTGATTTTTAGTAAAGAGCGCAAACGCTTTTGCTCCTATATCTTTAGCATTTAAGGGAGCATTTTCTACTCCCCCGCTTGCACTTACATGCGCTCCTATATATTTCATTGCTCTTTTCCAAGTTTTGTTACTTGTATTATTACGCCATTTTGCAAATCATTAAATTTCGTACCGTTTCCATCTGCTTCATATAGCACATCGAATACATCTGTTTTAACAATATGTTGAGAGAACCCATCGTCTTTTTTTGTAAGATTTTGCGAGTTATATATGGGCTTTTGCGCTAAAATATCATCTATCAACTCATCATAATGCGTCTGCAAAAAAAGTTTTTCATTAAAAATCCCGCGTGTCATACATTTGTCGTTAATGCAGATATTACCTGCGGATTTATAGTCCAGCACCGCAACACCGCCTGAAAATATCTGCAAGTTGGCATATTTACCGCCTTTTTTATAAAAACCTATGCCGCTTATTTTGATGAACGGTGTTTTGATGATGAGCTTTATAGGCTGGGAAGTTTCAATGGTTTGCTCTTTGACGCTGCATGCACTAAAAAAAAGTATAATTCCTGCAAACATTATCAAAAATCTATACATACATCACTCCAAATATAACTTTAAATTATAATTTAAACTAAAAAAATAAAAACATTCTACCATAATTTCTTTTTACAAATATTTAAGGTATGCGTGTTATAATTCTACCCTTTGTTTTTTATAGTGAGGATTTTATAAAACTCGCTGCTTGCTTTGGCCCATTCGTCTAACGGTTAGGACATCGCCCTTTCACGGCGGTAACACGAGTTCGAATCTCGTATGGGTCACCACATTTACGCAAACAAATATATTATCAAGCATTTTAAAAGTGTCCGCAAAAGCTTTGCCAAGCGTTAAAAAATATAATTGTAGTAATAATATTTTATAGAGTAGTTATAAAAATGCCGTTATTTGCCGCTTTGGGTTTGAGTTTGTCTTTATTAAGTATGATTGCGGTGGAACAAAAGCTTGACGCATTTGAGCATATCAGCCATCAAGATATTCCGAATTCTTAGCAAAAAATAGAAGAGGCAAGGTTTGCAAAAAGCATAAAAAAAGATTATTAAGCGCTTGAATGCCAATGCCTGTCATTGGTCAATTTTGTTTTTTAATCGTTTTATATACTTTATATTTGAAAGTATGATGATATTTTTGTAATTTTAAAAAGTAGAAATCTCGCAAAGATTTATTTGATGTATAAGCTATATTTGTCAGATTTTTTTGTCGGTTGTTATTTTTCAATTTTTACAACGCATTATCTAAAAATCTTTTACTGCAAAATTGGCTTACATAAATCAATCTAAAGGCTTTTTTGAAGCAAAAAACTTTAAAATATATTTTGCAAAACCCTTCAACCATAAAATGCTTAAGAAAGTTTAATGTTTCGATTGACTTTTAATTTTTCGACAAAATATCTATCATGACTCGCAATCAAAATCGCACCATCATATCCCTCAAGCGCCGTCTCAATGTTCTCTTTTGCCCGAATATCAATATGATTTGTCGGCTCATCTAAAATCAACAAATCATATCTTCCAAGCAAAAGCTTTAAAAAACTGACTTTTGTCTGCTGTCCGCGCGACAATTTTTCAATTGGCTTATTCAAATCATTCAAGCTTAAATCCATTGTTGCTGCCCGTGTTATTGCAATCGTTTTATCTGAAAATTCATCAAGCAGATTATCAAGTGCTGTTTTTTTAAAATCGAGATTATTCAAATCCTGCGACAAATACCCGATTTTTACCCCTGAGCTGATTTTTACCACTCCATCATCAGCTTTAAGTTCTCCGACAATAATTTTCAGCAGTGTCGACTTTCCAGACCC
>JAIRKW010000038.1 GCA_031259875.1 Campylobacteraceae bacterium | reverse complement strand
AGTGCGCCCATTTAGTTATAGCAGTTCAAATGGATTTGAAACTATATTTTTCGTATCAATGATATACGGGATAAGAGCGGTGTGTCTTGCGCGTTTGATTGCAACTTCAACCATCTCTTGATGTTTTTTGCAATTGCCTGTTAAACGGCGCGGCATAATTTTATAACGCTCTGAAAGTGAGTGTTTTAATAATTTGGTATCTTTATAGTCCAAAAACTCAATCTTCTGCTCGCAGTATTTGCAGTATTTACGTGAATATTTTCTCTTTTCGGCCATTGTTTTATCCTTAAATTCTTAGTTAAAATGGTATCTCGTCTTCGTTTATGTCGATTTCCGGTATGTTTTGTTTTGGTGTATTTTGCACCGCATTTGATGTGGGTTGACGATACTCTTCATCAAAATTACCGCCGTCATTTCTATCTTGACCCTTTTGGTCCATCATCTTCAAACTGTCTACTGTGATAGTGTGTTTGGAGCGTTTTTGTCCGTTTTGGTCATTCCAAGTATCAAGTTTTAACCGCCCTTCGATAAGTACTTTACTTCCCTTTTTAAGGTATTGATTTGCTATCTCGGCATTTCTGCCAAAGAGCGTGATATCTATAAACATAACCTCTTCACTTTGGCTTCCATCCTGCTTTTTAAAGCGATGATTTGTAGCGATACCTGTTGTGCAGATAGCTATTCCGCTCGGTGTATAACGAAGCTCAATGTCGCGGGTTAGATTTCCGACTAAAATTACACGGTTAAACATACGAAATCCTTAAAATTTTAATGACGATTTACGCCTCTTCAGACACTTCTTCTACTTTAGTATCATTCTCTGATTTAGCCTCTTTTTCAGCTTTGCCGATAGTCTTGGCAACGCTCTTTTCCCAATAGGAAATTTCCGATTTGTTTTCAAATTTTACTGTTAAAAATTTGATAATTTCTTCGTTGATACGGATAATTCTCTCAATTTCGCTGATAGCAGCTGCCGGAGCTTGAAAATAAAACACAGTATAATATCCGCGTTTAAATTTTTGCACAGTGTAGGCAAGTTTTCTTGTGCCCATGTTAAGTTTTGCGGCTACTTTTGCGCCGTTTTTTTCTAAAACTTCTTTAATGAAGTCAACTTTGGCTTTTGCCTCTTCTTCCGTCAATGTCGGACGCAGGACAAACAGCAGTTCATAATGTCGCATATATTCTCCTTGTGGATTTTAAACTCTTAAAAAAGAGTAAGGATTTACTCTGAAAAAGAACAGAATAAGGCGTAATTCTACTATAAGTAACTTTGAAGTTTCATTAATTTTTTCTCCTTTGTGCTATAATAACTCTCCTTTTTTTACCATCTAATGAGGTTTATATGGCAAAATCTATAAATATAATAAATTGTGATTATAAAAATCCAAAACATACAAATGCAGTAAAACTGCTTTTAAATGCTTATATTACCGATGAGATGGGCGGCGGGAAGCCTTTGAGTGAAGAGATACAAAAGTTTTTAATAAAAAGACTTAGTACTCATAAAACAGCTATAGTTTTATTGGCGCAGATTGATGCGGAATTTGCGGGGCTTTTGATAGCGTTTGAAAATATCGCCACATTTAAGGCAAAACCCATGATAAACATACATGATATTATTGTTTTAAAAAAATATAGAGGCAGCGGGGTAGGGCGCATGCTGATGAATGCTGTTGCTGATGAAGCCAAAAAGCGCGGGTGTGTGCGTATAACTTTAGAAGTAAGAGAAGATAATGTGATAGCGCAAAATTTATATAAAAGTATGGATTTTAAAGAGACGGAACCTAAAATGTTTTATTGGAGAAAAGAGTTATAAAGGCTGGCTGAAGTATGAAAAAATTTTTATTTTTGCAGTTGTATATTGTGTTTTAGCAATATTTTCAGGTTGTGCGGTGAAAGTTGGAGTTGATGCAAATAAAACTTTAAAGAGCGATTATAATTTGCAGGCGTTTAAAAATGTGTTGACGCATGGTGATTGGCTGGTCGCAAGAGGTATTCATGAGACTGATAATTTTATAGCTCACTAATATGCCTTTATCTCACGCAGCCATTTATGATATGGATAATGATGAGGTTATAGAGGCTGATGGAAGTTCATATTACGAAATTGAAGGATTTTTTAGCAAAATCGCAAAGAGTGATGGCGATAGTGCCGATGTGGGCGAACGAGCAGACAAGGATAACCGCTGTTAAAAGAGCAAGAAGCAAAATCGGACTTAACTATAATTACACAGGATTGATAGGATTGGATACGCCTAATAGTTTTTACTGCACACAGCTTGCGATAGACGCTTATAAAGATGCCATAGATGTAAATCCGCCCGAAAATCCTCTCCCGCATGTAGTAAAACCCGGACAAATGTATCATTGGGGGCGTATAATTTATGATTCAGGCGTACTGAAGTAAGACTTGTGCATTTTGCAGATTTGATGATAAATGCCGCAAAATTTATTGGCACTGGTAAAGTTTAAAAACAGCGGCATTTTGTTGTTGTGATTTTTAAATTCACTTTTATATTTAGCGTATTTTTTGTCATGCGTTATGACTTTAAAGCAGTAATATATATTTGCTATTCCCGCGTAAATGGGAATTCAAAAGGGTTCGGGAGAACATAAAATTTTGCATTTTTCATATGCTTGCATATGCTTTTTACAGAATTTTACCGTTTATATGCAAAATAATAGATAAGTTTTATTTAAGGTATATTATCGTTTTGTAAATAGTTACGCCTTGTATGACGATTGGCAAATAGACAAAATTATTTTACTTCATTGGTAAGTTACCACCCGTTTATATGCACTTTTTTCGCTTTATATTTATCCTTTGCTTTATTTGTGCCTTTTGGATAACCTATCGGTATGACATTCAGCGGTATGATATTTTCAGGTAAATTTAGCAGTTTTTTTACAAAAGATATACGCTCTTTTTGCGGATAAACAGCTGTCCATACTGCGCCAAGCCCAAACGCTTCGACACTTAAAAGAATATTTTGCGCAGCCGCAGCGCAGTCAACTATCCAATAAAGCTCACTTATTGTACTGTCAGCACATACGACAATTGCTGCAGGGGTGTCATAAATCATTTTTACATAAGGCAAACCATCGCCTAAAGCGTTTAGTATATCACGCTTGTCAATAATGATAAAATGCCAAGGCTGCAAATTTACAGCCGAAGGTGCGGCAAATGCGGCTTTTATGATTGCATCTAATGTCTCTTTTGGTATGGCTTTATCACCGTCTTTGAAACTCCTGACACTCTTTCTCTCACGAATAACCGACAATACTGCCTCTAATGAATCCGCCATTATAACTCCTTTTGTTTTGTTGATGCATTTTACTACTTTTTATGTTCGATGTATCTTTTGTGCAGTAAGTTTTATGAGCTTGACAGTTTTTGTTTGCTTTAAAACAATTTTGTAAGTAAAGTCTATATTGACGTGCATGGAACAAAAAAGTGAAAAAACAGATATATATCCAGAAACTGCGGTTTTGTATGGAGACGTAACTATATCAAGAGTGATGAAAATCTACAACATAATAACAGTTAATTTATGCCATCGCTGCATTGAGTTGCTGAAATGGTTTATTATTTCAGACAGGCAAGAACCCACATATTTTCTATATATTGCAAGTCAATCTACCTTTTTTCGTCATTATTATTAGATTATCTGAAGTAGCTGCGATTGTTAACTTTTATTGCAAGGAATGCGCAGAGTTGAATGAACTATCTTTGTATAAATTTGTCTCGGTGTCATTACAAAGAGTACAAAGTCAAACTTCACATATATTGTAAAATTTATCCTCCCCTGTCATTGCGAGGAGTATTAGCAGCGCGGCAATCCAGTCACACGAAGTGTTCAAATTCTAAGCTTTGGATTTTCAATTGCAGATATTTTTGCACTGTAAATTAAAAGAAGCAGTTCAAAAAGTTAATTAAACGACTTCGTCTCCATGGATTGCTGTGCTTTGCCCATAATGACGAAAAAAGGGTGCTGTTAGCACAATGACAAAAAGCTGTGTTTGCAAAATATTTTGTTCTAAATTTTTGCAAAAATGACAAAAGGGTGAAATGCTTGTGTATTTTCGGATTGCCACACTGACTTTGTCAGCTCGCAATGATAGTATGCCGTAACAGTTTTTCTTCATTTATAATGATGAATGGAAGGATATATTGCCGCGCTCACAATAACAAAATAGAGGATATCGGTTTGGATAAATATAGAGGACAATCTATCGTGCTGCTGATGTTTTATCATCGTCTATATCACGTATCAAAGAGATTGCCCACTTAAGTGTTTTCAAAAAACTTTCGCTTGGCAGCAAAGAGATGTTGCATATCTTTTTAAGCTCCGATTGTGTTTTTTAAAAGCGGAATGGGCAGGCAGCCTCTTCAAATGCCGGCACACTTTTAGTCTTTTAAACACTCTTGTATTTCCAAAAGTGTTGAGAGCATATAACTCTCTTTGTCCAAATTTGAATTTGTCTTAAGGGCAAACTCAGCATTTATCAAAACCTTAAAAAGGCTGCTGAAAGTTTTTAGCTTAATGCGCATTGCTGTTTCAGAGCGTTGTTTGGCAATCTGCGGAGGCAGAGGGTGCCCCAAAATCTTTTCAGCATCAAAAGAACCGTTCATTTTGATGTATGCGTGAAATAAAAAGAGTTGAGAAAGGTGTGATTGTATCGCATTTATGAGTCTTATCTCATCAACAGTTCCGCTCTCGTTTATTGTTTTATAAAGGGAGATGATTTTTTCACTGCCTAATAATTTAACAATGAATGTCTCAAGTTCTACATTGCCCATACCAAACACGAGATTGTCTATATCGGCGATGGTTATCTCTTTATTTAAAAGTGATAATTTTGAAAGTTCGCTGACTGCCAAAGAGAGGTTTTCATTTTGCACGGCGTATAGATTTTGCAAAACAAAACTGCTTATGTTGAGGTCTCTCTTTTTTGCTTCATTGCTTAAAAATTTTATAGCTTCGCTCGGATTTGGTTTAAATACTCTTACAAATGATTTGCCAAACGCCTTAGCGATGTCCTTTGCTTTAGCATCTTCGCCGTAAAACACAAACAGCAGATGATTTATGTCGTTTTTTTCGCAAAGTTTTACAAGTTCTTCAATCTCTTTTTGCGGCGGAGCTTTTTCAAGTTTTAAAAGCGCTATGTTTTTATCCCCAAAAAGCGAAGATTGACTCAAATAAGATTTTGCGCTTTTAAAGTCATACTCGTCAAAGTAAAACTTCAAAATTTCGCCTTCTCCCCATGATTTTAAAATCTCATCTTCCAAAAGAGAGAGCTGATAATCGCACGCGCCGTATAAAAAAATCGTCCGCGGAATATTTTTGGAAGAGAGCAGTAAATCAAAGTCTCTTTTATACATCAATCAAGCCTTTTTATAATTTTGCCGATTATTTTTGCGGAGGCTATATCGCTTTGGATAATTTGTACACTCACATTTTCAAACAACTCGACATTATCGTCCGTTAAAAATATTCTGGCTCCCTTTAATTCGTCGTCGAGTACAGCCATTGGGATTTTGCCAAGTTCTGTTACTTTGCATGTAAAACATTTACCGATATTTTGCGCAGCATATCTGGCAAATTTTCTATCCATAAAATCCCATGCGACTTTGTCTGCTTCTCTTTCAAGTTCGCTTAAGCTTTCGCACTCGCTTGCGATATTTTCCAGCTGAAATTTCGCCAGCTTCTCCTCATTTTTTATTTGTGCTTTTAAAAGGCGGTGCAGTATGAGGTCGCTGTATCGGCGTATCGGCGATGTAAAATGACTGTATATGTCAAATCCAAGCCCAAAATGTCCTTTATTGTCAGGCGTATAGCAGGCTTGTTTTTGGCTTTTGATAATTAATCTGTCCACATCGGCCAGCAAGCCTATTTCGTTTGACTGCGTTTGTATAGCGCGGATAAGAGCTGGAATATTTGGATTAAATTTTGCTTCTATGCCGATAAGGGATAAGTCATTTAAAAGTTTTTCTATTTTTTCAAATGAAGGCGGTTCATGTGTGCGGAAAATACCATATTTTATTCTTTTGGCGGCAGCTTTGTTTGCCAACAGCATGCACTCTTCTATAAGCGCATGCGAGGGCGTTTCTTTTTCAACAGTTGTAGAGACGATATTTTGCGCTTTGTCCAGATTTATTCTTATCTCATTGGAGTGAAAATTAAAAGCATTTCGCAATCTTTTTTCGCGGAGTTTTTCGGTAAGTAAAAAAAGCGGTTTTAGCCAAGAAAGTATCTTTTTATCGGTATCATCTTCGCCTTTTTTAGAGTCGTCTAAAAATCTATCCGCAAGCTCATAGGTGTATCTTTTTTTGGAATTAATAACTCCTTCAAAAAGCTCTTCTGTTTTTGGCTCTAAAGTCATTTTATCCAAAACTATCTTGAAGCCAAAAGCCAATCTGTCTTCATTTGGTTTGAGCGAACAGATATTTTCGCTCAAAGTTCTTGGCAGCATAGGGATTGATTTGTGCGGAAAATAGATGGAAAAGCCTCTGTTTTTTGCCTCTTTATCTATGAAGCCGAAAGGATATACATATTCGCTCACATCAGCAATTGCTATATATATAGTATAGTTTTTTTCATCAAAATATATTGCATCGTCAAAATCTTTTGCATCATTTGGGTCAATAGTGCAAAACGGCAGATGCGTCAAATCAAGTCTATTCGGATAAAAAGATTTGTCTACGCTGCTTCCGTGACTTTTTGCTTCGTCTTCACTTTGTGCGCTGAAAAATTCCTCTTTGTCATAAAGCGCCAAAGAGATTTTTTCATCCGTCGCCGCATCGCTTAAAACACCTAAAACTTCTTTGATAATTCCGGTAGTGCTTTCTATCTTCAAAAGCGTGCCCTGCGGGAGCTGTTTTAAAGATTTTTGCGACGCTGCAACAGTGATAGGGACGGCTGTTTTTATATTTTGAACGACTGCGGTGTTGTTTATGTTTTTGGTAACGCCGACATAAGTTAAAAAGCCTTTTTGAATGATAAGAACTACTTTTGCTTTTACTCTGCCGTTTTTGGAAAAAAATCTTTTGACTACGACAATATCGCCTTTTGCTGCACTGCCTAAATCTTTTGGCTCAATGATGAGGTCTTTTTTGTCTTCGCGTCCAAAGGTTTCCAGATAACCGGTGCCGTTTAACGCGACGTCAAGTTTGCCGGCGCGGTAGTCTGCATTAAATTTATAGATATTTTTACGCTGTTTTATGATATTTTTGCGTGTCATTTCATCCAAAAGAGTTATATGCGCTTTGTCAATTTTGTCAGCGTCCAACCCTTCGGTAAGCGACAACAGAAGCGATTTCGCGTTGCCCAAAATCGTACCTTTTTACTCAAAATAAACCGTATTGTACCACAAAACCTTTACGGATTACTTTTTCAAAGTATCGGCTAAGTCAAATACGATAAAATATTCCCTAAAATTTACCTAAAGGGATTTGAGATGGCAATTACCGTTTATTACGATAAAGATTGCGATTTGAGCATTATTCAAAAGAAAAAAGTTGCTATGATAGGTTTTGGAAGCCAAGGGCATGCGCACGCTGAAAACCTAAGAGACAGCGGCGTCGATGTTGTAGTAGGCTTGAAAAAAAATGGGGGTTCGTGGAAAAAAGCCGAAGAGAAAGGTTTTCAAGTATTAAGTGTAGGCGATGCCGTGAAGATAGCCGATGTTGTTATGATACTGCTTCCAGACGAGCTTCAAGCAGATGTTTACAAGGCTGAAATTGAGCCAAACCTGAAAGGGGGCGCAGCTATCGCGTTCGGACACGGATTTAATATACATTTTGGTCAGATTATCCCTAAAAAAGATATAGATGTCATCATGATAGCTCCAAAAGCTCCTGGGCATACGGTGCGAAATGAGTTTAAAAACGGCGGCGGAATTCCTGATTTGATTGCTGTTGAGCAGGATGCAAGCGGCAATGCCAAAGCTATAGCTTTAAGTTATGCGTCTGCTATCGGTGGAGGACGAACCGGAATTATCGAAACAACATTTAAAGATGAGACGGAAACCGACCTTTTTGGCGAGCAGGCAGTTCTATGCGGCGGCGTAACATCTTTGGTGCAGGCAGGATTTGAGACTTTGGTAGAGGCCGGGTATGAACCTGAGATGGCATATTTTGAATGTTTGCACGAGTTAAAATTAATCGTTGATTTGATGTATCAAGGTGGTATTGGCGATATGAGATACTCTATCTCAAATACGGCAGAATACGGCGATTATGTCAGCGGTCCGCGTATTGTCAGCTGCGAAGCAAAAAAAGCGATGAAACAAATCCTTTTAGAGATACAAAACGGACAATTTGCCAAAGATTTTATACTTGAGCGTAAAGCGGGATACACAAGAATGAATGCTGAGCGAGCAAGAACAGATAACTCTTTATTGGAACAAACTGGTAGAAAACTTCGTGCCATGATGCCTTGGATAAGTGCCGGCAAAATTATCAACAGAGATAAAAACTAATATTTTTTGGGTAAATTCGCGTCTTTAGCGGGTTTACCCAATATTAGTTTATATAAGGATATTTTTGATACGAACCCCCAAAAAAAGCGTCCCAAAACGCAAAAGAAAAACTAAAAAATTCAAAATACTAAAGTTGCATGTTATAGCTGTTTGGGCAGTAATTTTATTATCGATCACGAGTATTGTGATAGCATTAACGTATATAATGCAAAATCCGCTTGCATTACCAAACACAAGTGTCTCAAAAAATCAAACCCTAATATCTCCGACACTGCCGTATGTTTTGGCAAATACGACAGATACAGACAATGAAACATCTGCCCTTGTTGCCCCTTCTGTAAAACCAAAGCTTGCGATTATCATAGATGACGTTACATTTCCAAAACAGGTGAAGAAGATTTTATCCATACCGCTTAATATTACACCATCATTTTTGCCGCCGAAGCTGGAAACGCCATTTTCGGAAAAGTTGGCAAAAAAATGCGAATTTTATATGGTGCATTTGCCGTTGGAAGCTGTGAATTTTGAACGTCCCGAATCAGTTACGATTTTAGTGAGTGACAGTTATGACGAGATTCTTGAAAAACTTTCTCGTTTCAAACAGCAATTTCCGCGTGCTGTGTATTATAACAACCACACAGGCAGTAAATTTACAGCCGATTTGGCGGCTATGAGAAGATTAATTGACGCTATGGATGAATTGGATTTGATATTTGTAGACAGCAGAACCATAGCGCAGACAAAAGCGCCGGAAATTTTTGCCAAGCAGGGCAGAAAACTGCTCCAAAGAGATGTCTTTTTGGATAATGAAATAGAAGAAAAAGCGATAAAAGCCCAGCTTATGGTTGCTGTAAACAAAGCTAAAGAGAGAGGTTTTGCTATCGCGATAGGTCATCCGCATGATAAAACACTCGATGTGATAGCGAATTCATTGGAAGTTTTAAAAGATGTGGAAGTTGTTTATCTGAAAGATTTGTGATGAAAATAGCGATACCACATAAACTTTTGGAGTTGAAAGAACCCGTAAAAGAGCTTTATGCGGCGGGCAATTTGAAACTTTTAGAGCGTACTTGCATTGCTGTTGTGGGCAGCAGAAAAGCTCTTTTGTACACAAAACATATGACCGAAAAATTAAGCTCTATGCTGAGCAGTGCTGGCATTGTTGTTGTAAGCGGCGGCGCGGTAGGAGTGGATGCTGCGGCTCATAGGGGCGCTATGCCAAATACGATAGCTGTACTGCCCACGCCTCTTAATGTATTTTATCCCAAAGTCAATAGCGTGCTTTTAAAGGAGATTGCAAATCGCGGTTTGCTTTTAAGTGAATACGCTCAAAATTCGCCTATTTCAAAATATAATTTTGTATTAAGGAACCGTATTGTGACAGCACTTTCAAGTGCACTTGTTATAGCGCAGGCTGATTTAAAAAGCGGTTCATTAAGAAGTGCGGAATATGCTTTAAAGTGCGGCATACCGATATATGTATTTGCACATAGAATAGGCGAGAGTGAAGGTACAGCACAGCTTGTGAAAAATAAACAAGCATTAGTCATTGAAGATTTAAGTGAATTTGTGAAGATATTTGCACCGTTGGATACGAAAATTTCCGATACTAAAGATGAATTGCTTGTATTTTGCTCTAAAAATACTGATTTAAATGAGTGCCTGAAAAAGTTTGGCGATAAAATTTACGAGTATGAACTTGCGGGCAAGATAGCGATAAGTAATATGAGGGTAAAAGTGTTATGAGCATTGTTGCTATTGATGTAGGCTTAAAGCGTATCGGTGCAGCGGTTTGTTTTGAAGGAGACGTTATCGTACCCCTTAGTGCTGTTTTGCGCCGCAACAGAGAACAAGCTGCAAGCGATACAAGTGAGATTTTGCGCGAATATAAAGCTGAAATTTTAGTAGTTGGGCTGCCGACAAACAATGAGACGGCGCGGCGCATTAAGCATTTTGTGTCATTGCTGGAATTTGAGGGTGAGATTGTTTTTGCGGATGAGGATTTTTCATCATATGAAGCAAAAGAGCGAATGAGGGGAGTTGTAAAACAAAAACGCGATGGACGTGTAGATTCGCTTTCTGCGGTTGTTATTTTGGAAAGATTTAAAGAGGGCAGGAGATGAAACGAATTGTCTTTTTGACAGGCGCAGGCATGAGCGAAGAGAGCGGTATAAGTACTTTTAGAGACAGCGGTGGTTTGTGGGAAAAATACGATGTGATGGAAGTTGCAAGTATTGAAGGGTGGCGTAAAAATTCCGATTTAATGATAAAGTTTTACAATGAACGCCGTGCCCAGCTTGATAAAGTTGTGCCAAATGATGGACATAAGCTTATCGCGCAGCTTGAAAGCCATTTTCAAGTTACTGTTATTACGCAAAATGTGGACAATCTCCATGAGCGCGCAGGCAGTTTGGATGTTATTCATTTGCACGGTGAATTAACAAAAGTCTGCAACGAAAGCAAAAGTGAAGTTTATGATATAGGCACAAGAGCAATTGAAATAGGCGAAAAGGCGGATGACGGCTCAAAACTGCGCCCTTTTATTGTTTGGTTCGGCGAAGCTGTGCCTCTTATAGAAAAAGCCGCAAATATAGTATCAAATGCCGATATTATTGTAATTATCGGCACTTCAATGCAAGTTTATCCTGCCGCAGGATTGATACATTATGCTAAGCAAAATGTCCAAATTTTTCTTATAGACCCAAGTGATGTAGATATACCGTTTGCATCCGTTAATGTTATTAAAGAGAAAGCAAGTGTCGGAATGCGTATATTGACGGAAAAATTATTATAATATCAGCATACAATCGCCGTAAGAGAAGAATCGATATTTTTCATCCACAGCACTTTTATATATCCGTAAAGTCTCTTCGAGTCCTATGAAACCTGCCACTAACATTATGAGAGTAGAACGGGGCAGGTGGAAGTTTGTCAATAGATAGGTTATGCGCTTTGGCGGATTTAATGGATTTAAAAAAAGGTCGCAAAAACCCTGCTGCTTTTTTGTCCTTACAAAATACTCAACCGTCCTTGTTACTGTTGTGCCAACACTAAGGAGTGGTTTGGGGCTTTGTATGAGGCGTTTTGCTTCGTTTGGAATGGAAAAATACTCCGAATGCATTATATGTTCGCCTAATTTTTCACTTTCCACCCCCTTAAACGTACCTGCCCCTACGTGCAGCGTTAAAAATTCTACTTCAAATCTTTTTTTAAGCTCATCAAACATTGTTTCGCTAAAGTGCAGCGATGCGGTCGGTGCGGCGACAGCTCCTTCATTTTTAGCAAAAAGCGTCTGATAATCGCTCTCATCCTCTTTTGTATCGTCTCTTTTGATATACGGCGGCAGCGGTACGTGTCCTATCTTGTCTAAAATCTCAAAAAGAGAAGACGTATCGAGTGTTTTTTTATTATGAAAAAACTCTACAATTCTTGTGCCGTCATCATTTAAAGCAATAACGTCAGCTTGCAGATTTTGGTCGAAAAACAGCTTCGTACCTGCTTTGACTCTACCTTTAATATATACTTTAAAACTATTGTTTTGAAGCGGCGAATTGAATAACAGTTCTACTGCTCCGCCGCTTGACTTTGTACCGAAAATCCGTGCTTTTATAACTTTAGTATCATTTAAAAGAACAGCTGTATTTTTTGGTAAAAATGAGAAAAGTTCCCCAAAGTTTGTATGCGTTATCTGTTTTAAAGCTCTTTCATAGACAAGTAACCTTGCGCTCTCTTTGGGATTTATTGGATGCGAGGCTATAAGGGATTTTGGCAGGCTGTAGTCGTAGCTTGTGCAGAGATTTACATCAAGCAATTTTATTCGCTCTCTTCTTTGTACGGATTAACTAAGCGGACTATAAGTATGGAAATAGCATATAAAAGCAGCAGCGGTATAGCCATCAAAATTTGCGAGATGACATCCGGCGGTGTGATAATAGCTGCAAAAATAAATATCAAAACAACAGCGTATCTGAAAAATTTTTTTAGCGTTTTATCTGTTATAAAATTGATTTTTGCTAAAAAAAGACTGATAACTGGAAGCTCAAAAGAGAGACTGAAAGCGAGTGAAAATTTTAAGAAAAAATCTATATATTCGGTTGTTTTAGGAAGATATACAAATATACCGTTGCCAAAATGTATGGCAAAATTAAGGCTCATCGGAAGCACGATATAGTAGCAAAACAAAAATCCTGCCGTGAACATTAAAGTAGCAAAAAAGACAAACGGCAAAACATATTTTTTTTCGCTATCATAAAGTCCCGGCGCGATAAAAAGCCATAATTGCCAAAAGATAACAGGTAAAGCTGCGATAAGTCCTGTAAAAAAAGAGATTTTAAAAGCTGTAAAAAGTCCCTCTATGACGTTAGTAGTGATAAGTGTGCCCGTACTGCTGCCGCAAAGTTTGGAGGCGTCGAATTCTTTCAAATTGATATTCGTAGCGCAAACAGCCGAAGAGAGTGGTTCAACTATCCACATCAAGATATATTCCCAAAAAGAAAATGCCGCTAAAAGTCCGATAAAAATCGCCGCGACAGCTATCATCATTCGTTTTTTCAATTCAGCAAGGTGCGGTTTTAACTCCTCAAACACTTTTTTGTTCCTCATCTGTTTTGTCTGATTTTATCTTTGGCGTTGTTTTGTTTTTTAATTCGTTAATTACCGAATTTACCTCTTCCGTACTCTCCTTGAGCTCTTTAAACTCTTCAAGGGAGAAGCTTTTTATGGCATTTTTAGCATCTTTTTCTAAAAGCGCACGATATTTTCTAGATTCTTCTTTTAACTCTTCAATATTCAATTCTTCCTCTATCGCGCTTTTGGCTTCATTGACGGTTTTTTTGAGAGCCTTAAGTGTTTTGATGACTTTTATAATGGTTTCGGGCAGTTTATCTGGACCTAAAAATATGACAATTACAATTGCTATGATGATAAATTCGAAAAATCCAATGCCGAACACCAAAAAGACCTTTTAGTAAATTTAAGTTTGTGAAATAATGGCGGTTATTTTAGCTAAATTTGCCTAAAAATTTATACAAACAGCAGTTTTTATAAAAAAGAAATCGTCATGTTTTGTATAAAAGGATAATTTAACAGTTTGTCGAGTGTTGCGAATGAAAATAAAAATTTTAGAAGTTTTGGCGCGTAAACCCCAAAACTCCTGTGCCAAAAACTTATTTATCGCGGATATTTAACTCTTTGATAACTTCTTGGTATTTGGTATAATTTTTACTTTTAAGATACTTTAGCAGACGTTTTCTCTGTCCTACAAGTTTCAAAAGTCCTAAACGGGACGAATGGTCTTTGACATTAATCTTTAAGTGTTCTGTCAAATATACAATACGACCTGTTAAAAGCGCAATTTGCACTTCTGGAGAGCCTGTGTCACCCTCTTTTCTTGCAAATTTTTCAATAATCTCTTTACGAGCTGCCGAATCCAAAGCCATTGCTGACCTCCTGACTGGTAAAATTTCCTAATATTAAGGAGCGAAATTATAGCATTAAAACCAAAAAAATAGCTAAAGTGGAAAAACCGAAACATAAAAGATTAAAAAAGTCCTAATTAACAGTCGTGATTAAACCCAAAAATAGGAAACTTTTAGTAAAATCACACATTTAGATGAAAATTTTAACGATAGGATAAAGATTATGTTAGTAACTAAAGCCAGCGAGTATGCCTTACTTTCACTAATAGTTATAGCGCAAAGAAACGCTCCGCAAGATGTTGATACTCTTTCAACACAGCTTGGCATCTCAAAAAGCTTTTTAGCAAAAGTCCTTCAATGTCTTGCGAAAGCAGACGTTTTAAAATCATTTAAAGGCGCAAAGGGAGGGTTTATACTTGCCCGCGACCCGAAAGAATTAACAATTAAAGAGATAGTAGAATGCGCCGAAAAGAAACCCACTATTGTTTTTGAGTGCGCTACCTCTATATCAGACTGCCCGAACAATCGTGCTGAGTATTGCAAGATTTGGCCGTTTTTTAATAGATTTCAGATTAAAGTGGATGACTTTTTAAGTACGATAACACTCTGGGACATAGTGGAAGAGTGATTTTGGACGCTATGCAATATACTATCTTTCATCTATCGCACACGGATCTTGACGGCTATGGCTGTCAATTTATAACAAAAAACTATTTCAAAAATATTAAATTTTACAACTCAAACTACGGCAAAGAGATAGACGAGAAATACGCTCAAATACTGCGTGATATAGAGATTGTCGCAGCGGCGAAAAATATCATACTCATAACCGACCTTAATCTTACACTTGAACAGTCGAAGACTTTTGATGAGAGACTTAAATCTATCAAAATACCAGTTAAACTTATACTTTTAGACCATCATCAAAGCGGTGCTGAGTGTGCCAATAAATATGCGTGGTATTTTCTTGACACTTCAAGAAGTGCAGCTAAAATCACTTACGACTTTTTCTCAAAAATTTACGGCGAGGATAAGCGTATTGGAAGATTGGCAGATGTTATTAATGCTGTAGATATTTGGGTAGACAACAGTTCTGATTTTGAACTTGGTAAAGTCTGTTTAAATCTTATAGCAAACGCTAAAGAGTTAAACCGCATTATGTTTGATGAAGCAAATACCGAATTTATGTTTTGGCTGTTGCAAAACAGTATGGACTATCTTGATAAAGAGAATACACATATACTGCTTGAAAACGATATTCATGCGATAAAAAAGATGTTTTTTAAAAACGATAAAGACGATACTCTGTCCAATCTTGTATCAAAGTATAATGTAAGTCAACTCAATAGATTCAAAGATAAAATGAGCATCGTTTATAAGGGTAAAAAAGGTATTCTTACGTTTAATATCGGTGCTGTTTCAATTGTCGGCAATGATTTTTTAACACAAAATCCCGACTATGACTTTTTCATGGACGTAACCTCGAGAAGAACGGTAAGTTTCAGGGCTAACGGCAAAGTCGACGTAAGCAAGATAGCGTATGAGTTAGCAGGCGGCGGCGGACATCCGAATGCAAGTGGTGGGGCAATAGCCGGATTTCGCGATAGTTTTTTATATGATAATATTAAAAATCAAATAATTGATTTGATAAGATTAAAAGAGGAGTCAGCATGAGTTATGAAGGTTATGAGATAGAGGATTATCAAAATGAGATTAAAGAGCTTTCATTGCAGCTTACCGATATGCTGGAGGCAGCTTTGTATTTTGCAGGTGTGAAAAAAGCGCGGCTTGAAGAGGCGATAGATGCATATTTGGATGAAATGGACGAGGTTTTAGGCAGTAATGAAGATGCGCCTATGGGTTTTGATGAAATTGTAAAAGTCATAAAGCATTTAAAAAATACAAAAAAAGATTTGTTTATATAAGTATTAAATTAAGTTATTTTTACAGATAAATTTTATGCAAGGATTTCCTTGCATAAAACTCTCCTTATCCTCTTGTAAAACTCCAATATTTGCAGGTTGTTATTATTTCAATATTATTGCTGTAAATAATATGGATATGTGCCAAATCTACACAGTTAAGATAAATAAATATACCATTTATATTTTCAAAAAAGTTAACATAAAGAATAAAAGATGTAGAATATTTTCAATTCTATATTATTTGGCAGACAAGAGGTGTTTTTTGGTATTTGGTGTTTCATTTTCAAGAAGTGCCAGCCAAAAAAACTATAAAGATTTTGCAGGCAAAACTGCTTATATTCAACTTTTAACGCGCGTAACAGCATTTTGTAAGTAAGGACGGCTTGATTTAAGTTATCTTGGCATTATCTTTGCGTATGCTGATAAATTCGTTAATACTGTAAGGTTGATATAGCGAAAGAAGTTTTGATTGATATATTGGGAGATAAATAATGGCCAAAATATTAATAACATCTATTGGAACTGAGGAGTGTTTAAAAGATGGCATTGGTAAGTGTCAAAAGACAATCTATCAAATAGACGGTAAGCGATATGAAAACAAAGTTTTGCTTATCGATGCACTCACAGAGCATCATCAGTTTGATAAGATATTTTTTATTGGCATATGTAAATCAGTATGGGATAGTATCTACACTCTTTGGGCAAATGATGATTGTGATGAATTGCTTAAACAAAGAGAATCGACGCAGGG
>JAIRKW010000035.1 GCA_031259875.1 Campylobacteraceae bacterium | reverse complement strand
ATGATATTGGGCGGCAGCATTTTTATGGCTTTGATGAGAGTATCGAGATAAAGCTCTTCACTCATGGGAGTAAAAAGTCCGTTTTTAAAATCATGCGCTAATTTCGTATGTTTTGTGATGTAAAGAGAGTGAAATTTTATAGCGTCTACGTGTAAATTTATAACGCTCTCAACGCTTTGGAGCATCATCTCCTGCGTCTCATTCGGAAGTCCAAAAATCAAATGCACACACACATTAAGCCCCGCTTCCTTCGTCTTTCTTATCCACAAAGCGGCATTGTCAAAATCATGTCCGCGGTTTATTGCATGAAGCGTTTCATTAAACGCAGACTGCACGCCGTACTCTATCCACACCTCTTTGCCTTCCTCTTTTTTTAGACGCAAAAACTCCAGTATTTCATCGCTCATGCAATCGCTTCTTGTGCCTATGCTGATTCCTATTGCTTCAGGCAGTTCAAGTGCTCTTTCATATAAAGCTTTGAGCGTTGAAAAAGGGGCATAAGTGTTGGTGAAAGATTGAAAATAGACTATAAATTTTTTTGCGCCAAACTTTTTGGCAAGCCGTTTTTTGTATCTGCCATATTGGCTCTCAAGCTGCAAAAGCTGTTTGTCAAGATGAGGGTTTTCTGCTGTGTGCGGATTTAGTTTAAAGACTCTATGCTCTTTTGAAAGATTTGGGCTGAATGACTCATTTTCGCAATACACACAGCCGCCTTTCGCCACAGTGCCGTCGATATTTGGGCACGTAAAACCCATGATGGATATAGGCGTTTTATACACTTTTACGCCAAATTTTTCTCTAAAATAGCGCCCGACAGTAAAAACGGTTTTGGTTTTGTTATTGGATAAAGTAGTTGCCGTCAAAGCTTACCAACGAATATTTACGCTCATCGCCGATACTTTTTACCAAAGAGTCTATAGATAAAAACTTTAAAGAGTCTGCGCCGATATAGTCTCTTACTTCATCTTCGCTCAAATTTGCGCTTATCAACTCTTGATAACTTGGCGTATCAATCCCGTAACGACAGGGGTGTTTGATGGCAGGCGAAGCTATTCTCATGTGCACCTCTTTTGCTCCGGCATGCTTTAAGATAGACACTATCTGTTTTGACGTAGTGCCCCGCACGATACTGTCATCTATCACAACTATCTTTTTGCCGTTTAAAAGGGCGGCTATGGGAGAGAGTTTTAGTTTTACTTTTTGGCTTCTCATCTCTTGCGTGGGTTCTATAAATGTACGTCCGACATAGTGGTTTCTCACGATACCGTTTTCAAAAGGTATACCGCTTTTTGCCGCATATCCGAGTGCGGCGGCTACACCGCTGTCAGGTACCGGGATAATATAATCAGCATCAGGTACGCCCCACTCTTCAGCCAATGCTTCGCCCATTTTTTTTCGTATCTCATATACGTTTTTGCCCTCTATAACGCTGTCAGGTCTTGCAAAATAGATATATTCAAAAGCGCAGATTCTTGAATCCGTATCAAATAGCTGTTCGGCTTTATACTCATCTTTTCCGCTTTCAAATGTCAGCATCTCTCCAGGATTTACATCTCTTATAAACTCCGCTCCGACCAAATCAAAGGCACATGTTTCGCTCGCCGCGATATATCCGCCGTCTTTCAATCTCCCAATAGACAAGGGTCTTACGCCATATCTATCTCTAATCACAAACATTTTATGGCGGCTTAAGATGATAAAACAGTAAGCGCCTTTTATGACTTGCAAAGCCTCTATTATCCTGTCTCTTAGATGTTCTTTTTTGCTGCGCGCTATTAGGTGGACAACATTTTCCGTATCCATAGAAGATTGAAATATCGCCCCATCTTCTATAAGTCTGGCGCGGACTTCGTTTTTATTTATCAAATTGCCGTTATGGACTATGGATATCTCTCCGAGGCTGTATCTGGCATAAATTGGCTGTGCATCCAAAATAGAGTCGTTTCCCGCTGTAGAGTATCTGTTGTGACCTGCTGCTAAAGTGCCTTTTAAAATCTCAAAAGAGCCTTCGTTAAAAACTTTCGTGACTAAGCCTCTATCTTTGATAGTTTTGATTTTATCGTTATCGCATGCGCTTATTCCCGTTGCTTCCTGTCCTCTGTGCTGCATTGCAAAAAGAGCGTAATAAGACACTTTTGCCGCCTCTTTGGAGTTGATGACGCCTACTATCGCACACATGTTTTTATCCTTGTAATCCCAAACAATCGCTTATGTTATACTGCCCGTTGGGCTGATTTATTATCCATTTTGCCGCATGGATGGCTCCTTTGGCAAACGTATCTCTGCTTGTAGCGGTATGATTTAACTCCACAAACTCTCCGTCGTTATAAAATCCAACCGTATGCCTGCCCACGACATCTCCGCCGCGTAAAGCAAGAACGGCTATCTCGTCTTTGCTTCTTTGACCGATGATACCGTCTCTGCCGCTTACTCTGACTTTGTTAAGTTCAAGCCCTCTTGCTTTTGCGGCATGTTCACCCAAAGTCAAAGCCGTACCGCTTGGAGCGTCTTTTTTGAAACGGTGGTGTTGTTCTGTTATCTCAATATCAAAATCTCTCAATTTTTCGGAAGCAAGCTCCACTAAACGGTTTAAAACCGCTACCCCCAAAGACATATTTGTAGAGTATAAAACAGGCATTTTTTGCGCTGCTTGTTTTAACAGGGCAAGCTGTTCGTCATTTAACCCGGTAGTGCCTATAACTAATGGTTTTGGGTTTGTAAGTGCGTATTTTAGCACAGCTTCCGTGCCGACAGGAGCGGTGAAATCGATAATAACATCACTTGAGTTAAAAAGCGTCTCGAGTGAATTTGTCTTTTTTATCTCTTGCGGCACTGCAAAACTGAATTCGTCTATCGCATGCAAACAGGCTGTTTTAGCCTCTTTGTCGTTTTTTAGATTTTCTATCAAAACTCTGCCTACTCTGCCTGTGGAGCCATGTATTCCTACACGTAAATTTTCACTCATGCAAACTCTCTAAATAATTTATCGCATTAATTGCCGCCACAGCGCCGTCTGCTGCTGCGCAGACTACCTGCTTTGCCGCATTTATACGGATATCGCCTGCTGCGAAAAGACCTTTAAGTGAAGTTTTCATATCAAGGTCAACAATCACTTCGCCGCCTTTGCTCATTTCGCACAAAAAGCTGCCGTCTTCTTGCAGCAAAACTTCGTTATTTACTTTCATTCCTACAAATACAAAAACGCCCGGAACTTTCAAATCCCTCTCGTTTTCGTCTTTATCAGCAATAATGAGTCCGTTAACTCCGCTTGCATCTCCGTAAATTTTCTTTACAGCAGAATTTAATACAAGCTCTATTTTGGTATTTTTTCTGACTCTCTCAACTGTCGCTGGGCTTGCCCTAAACTCATCGCGCCTATGAATAAGATATACTTTTTGGCAGATGTTTGTCAAAAACAGAGCCTCTTCAAGAGCAGCGTCTCCTCCGCCAAGCACCGCCACTTCTTTATTTCTATAAAAAAATCCGTCGCATGTAGCACAAAAACTGACGCCTCTGCCGTAAAATTCATCTTCGCCATCAACACCTGATTTTTTAGGGTTGCTGCCTGTGCATACTATAACGCTTTTCGCTCTTAAAAGTGCACCATCTTCAAGCGTAATATCAAAAATATTGTCTTTGGCTTTGCCCACGCGATTAACACCTGCAAACTCTTGTTTGACGCCAAATCTTGCCGCTTGTTCAGGCCACTTTTCCATAAGTTCCAAACCGGTTACAACTTCAGCCGCACCCGGATAGTTTTCTATCTCACTGCTTTTTGTTATTTGGCCGCCAAAGACAGTCTTTTCGAACATCACAACATCTTTTAATCCACCTCGGGAAGCGTATAGTCCAGCCGTCAAACCGGCCGGTCCTCCTCCCACAATGACTAAATCCAATACCTCACTCATAGTAAAATCCTATAAAAGAGTGTTTAATTTGTCCGCAAGAATACTTTTTGACGCTGCGCCGACATTTTGGTCGACCAATTGACCGTCTTTAAAGAAAAGTATGGTTGGTATGGAACGGATGCCATAATTTACGGCAAGGTCTTGTTCTTCGTCGGTATTTACCTTGCAAATTTTAGCTTTGCCTTCAAATTCACTTGCCAAATCCTCAATCACCGGCGCCAGCATTCTGCATGGTCCACACCAAGGCGCCCAGAAATCTACTAAAACTACCCCTTCATTCTTAACTACACTGTCAAAATCAGAAGTTTTTAACTCAATATATTTTCCCATTTTATCTCCTTGAAATTTTAAATAAGACAAATTTTACCCTAAAAAACTTAAAGTATAGATACCAACATCAGACTGTTGTCAAAAAATGTTTTGCACCCATTCAATGTTGCCGTTTGTAACAATTACAGCGTCTATTTGATACTCTTTTTGAACATCGTTTTTTAAAATATAATACTCTATAGTTTTCATTATTTTCTTCATTTTTAACGAAGTTATACGCTCCAAAGGGTCGTAATCGCCTGATGTCGCTTTTACTTCTACAAAATGTAAAACATTCTCTT
>JAIRKW010000178.1 GCA_031259875.1 Campylobacteraceae bacterium | reverse complement strand
GCAAAGGAGCTAAAGAATTCAGCTCTTATCGCTCAAATATAAGAGAATAGATTATCATATATTGTAAAAGAGTTTATTTAACGCCATTCTGTCATAAATATTAAATAATACTTGACTTTTGTTATTTTTTGCAAGACAATAATAGTCTTGATTTAAACAATGGAGTATAAAGCATGAACGGTACCAACCATTCTTTTACTTTGCATACGAAGTTGGGTAGATTTACCCCCCCCCAATTAGAGACGCCGATAATAAGCGGAATTGGCAGAGAGTTATATACTAATTTTAAAAAGATAATTAAAAATTACAGTATGCTTGATGGAATTGATAACTTTATTTATCTGTTTTCAGGAGGTAAAGATGCTACCGTTGGGCTGGATTTATTACAACGATATGTATTCGAATATAACATTGATATAGATGTGGATGTTATCAGAGAAGGGCTTAACTATTGAATTAAAAAATATTGAGAAGACGACCGAGAGCAAACTTGCCAGCTTGAAATCGGAAAAAATAATTGGCGAAGAAAAAGAGCGTGTTACAAGCGCACTTGAAATTGCGGAAAAAGAACGTATCGCCAAACTATTGGAAAAAGATATTGAAATAGAGCGGTTGAATACTAAAATTACAGAGATTAAAGCCGATATTGCAACTAAAAAAGAGAGGCCGACCATATAAAAGCTATTTTAATAGCAGAGGCGGAAGGATTAGAAAAAAGAAATTATGCACTTACAAAGTATGAGTCAAATGCATTGCAATATGAGCTTATAAATCGTCTTCCCGAAATATATAAAAATTTACAAATTGGAGATTTAACACTGTTTCATAATGGAAATAGCGAACAGTTGAGTGAGGTCGATAAAATAGGCTATCTATTTGGTTCTTTGATGTCCGGATTTGGCAATAAAAAAAAGAGCGGAAACGTATCTAAGGATGATAATGAGAGAGTTGATGAAAATTATTCTTGCGAGACAAACATTGCTGATGAGATAAAGTGACGATATAAAACCATTTTGGAAGGAGAATTACAATGGCAAACAATTTCAAGGTTGATGCAAAATTTATAAAGCATCCGACACAAGAGGGAGTGTTTATGAAACACTTCTATGGTAAAGATGATAATGCATGTTTGAATAACTTGGAAGTAAATATAGTTCCTGGTTTTCAAATCGCACCACATATACATGAGGAAAGTTCGGAATTTTTTTATGTCGTAAGCGGCAATGGAGAATTTTTGGATGATACAGAGTGGAAATCCATCAAGCAAGGGGATGCCTTTAAAGCTCCGCAGGGTATGACACATGCTATCAAAAATACCGGAACAAAAACGTTGGTACTATTTTCTACGTTTAGTCCGGCAATGAGATAGTGCAATATAAGCAGCATTGCCTTAAATGGTATTGCTGCTCTTAAAATTTGCGTTATTACATCTATTGTAATGCAGAATTAGTAAAATCATTTTTTGATGTAGAAGTAAAAAAGATATTTTATAAATGTTGAAAATATTCTACCAAAAGTACCATTTAGTGTTGTGCTAAAAGTTTTATTTAATCCTTTGCAAAATTTGTCCCTTTAGTCTGCAAAAAACATTTCCTAAGCTCAATTTGTCCAAAAACTTATTTAATAGTTTTGATACCATAAATCAGATATAGATGATAGGATTACAAACCAACTTCACTATTTGTCAAAGAATTTTCAAATATCATCAAAGTATCTATTTGCAACACTTACAAGATATGGCTTGACTAATTAGCAGGAATTCTTACACAATTTTTTGAAATTATTGGTTGCACCAATATACATTTATTGGGCAGAAACGGGAAATTAGCAATGGGTAAATTACTTGGTTGGAATTTGGACGGATTTATTTGTCAAAAAATTGTAGAAATTACCACAACTAAAACTCTCAAGCAATAATCTTGCCAGTCATTACCGAAGATATAAATTTTAAAATATTGGGTGCAGCAAAGGGCATAATTCAACTTGGTTGTTAAATTTGCAGCATAAATTTTAGATACGACAGACAAAAATATAAAAAATCGGGTAAATTTTAAACACTCTTGTAAAACCTTTTAAAGTACCATAAAATCGCATTTTAAAGCACTTAAAACTACTATTTAGGAATAAAATTGGAAATTTTAAAAGTTTTTTAAGCAAAAAAGTATCAGGGGAGATAGAAATATCAAATTTTCCATTTAAAATAAAATTACAACTTCTGAAAATAGCGAATATGGGGGCTTTCAATAATATAAGAGATTAAAAGACAGGTTTCATTTTATTGTAGCTCAACAGATTTTTTGATAGAAATCTTCTAAATTTTTAATTTCAATGCAAAATGAACGAGACACATCAAGTTTTACATCTTTTGAAGATGGAATATCTTCCCTAAAGTGGTATTTAGCTTGAAACATGACCTCAATGCTGCCATTTTTCATTATGGCGTAAACAATTTTTAGTTTGTATTCAATTTATCAAGAATCGTATCCTGCGCTTCAGGCACCACCATTACAAAATCAAAACCAAGACTATTTTGATAAAACTCTAATATCTCCAACCATTATGTCGGGATTTAATTTTTTTCATCTTCACTTCCACTAATATCTAAAGTTATTTCATCAATAATATTATAAAAACATATCTAATTTACAATTTTTAAGATTAGCAGTTTAAAAAAACACTCTGCATGTAAGTTTGAATTAGTTTTTTGCGCAGAGATGTCTTTTTTGTGGTAAATTTGCTATAATTGGGCGGATTTTTTACAAAAAGGCAATAAAGGAAAAGAGATGAATATAATCGAAGGAATACTTTCATTAAAAGGAAGCGAAAAGATAGCCATCATAAATGCAAGATTTAACCATATCATAACAGATAGGCTTGTTGAGGGAGCTAGAGACGCTTTTTTAAGACATGGCGGAGATGATGCAAATCTTGATTTGATTTTAGTGCCGGGCGCTTTTGAGATACCATTTGCACTTGATAAAGCTCTTGCAAGCGGTAAATATGACGGTATTTGCTGCGTGGGCGCTGTCATCAGAGGTTCAACTCCACATTTTGACTTTGTATCTGCCGAAGCTACAAAGGGTATTGCTAATACGACACTAAAATATCAAAAACCGGTAACTTTTGGGATTTTGACGACGGATACGATTGAGCAGGCGATTGAAAGAGCTGGAAGCAAAGCAGGCAACAAAGGCTTTGAGAGCATGACAGGACTTATTGAACTTATAAGTCTTTATAGTAAAATCAAGGCTTAATGTGGCAACAAGGCGGCAAGTCAGAGAGACTATAATAGGACTGCTGTATGCGCAGGATACAGGAAATGACAACATCATAAAATTCCGAGATGAGATTTTCGAAGAGAAAAAGATAAGAAATCAGCAAAAACAGTTTGCCATAGAGCTTCATCAGGGGATTTTAAATAATATCAACGAAATAGACAAAGCCATAAACAGATACTTAAAAGAGTGGGAATTGGAAAAAATCGGCATGATAGAGCGAGCACTTTTGAGACTTGGCGCATATGAGCTTTTATACACAAAGCTGGACAGTGCTGTTGTTATCAATGAAGCCATAGAGCTTGCCAAAGAGCTTGGAAACGAAACCAGTTCAAAATTTATAAACGGCGTTTTGGATTCTATCAAAAAGAGTATCTCATGAAGCTTTGCGTGGCTTTGGATTTGCCGGATGAAAAAGACAATATTTCTTTAGCAAAATCCCTAAAAGGATGTGATGTATGGCTTAAAGTCGGGCTTCGTTCATTTATAAGAGACGGCAAAAACATTGTAAGCGAATTAAAAAATATCAATGAAAACTTTAAGATTTTTCTTGATTTGAAGCTTTATGATATACCAAACACTATGGCTGATGCGGCAGAATCGATAGCTTCACTCAATGTTGAAATGTTCAATGTTCATGCAAGCAGCGGCAAAATAGCCATGAAAGCAGTTACAGACAGACTAAGCGGCATAAAAAATCCTCCGATTGTCCTCTCGGTAACTGCGCTTACCAGCTTTGATAATGATGAATTCAAGACGGTATACAACGAAAATATAGAAAAAAAAGCGCTGCAATTTGCAAAAGACAGTTTTGAGAGCGGAGTTGAGGGCGTTGTTTGTTCTGTGTATGAGAGTTTAATGATAAAAAATCACACAAGCGATAGTTTTATCACATTAACTCCAGGCATAAGACCGTTTGGAGATGAGCAAAAAGATGACCAAAAACGCGTAGCAGATATAGATACTGCTTATGAAAACAAGTGCGATTTTATAGTCGTAGGACGTCCGATATATCAGGCAAAAAATCCACTTGACGCAGTACAGAGAATATTGGCTAAAAAATTATTTTAATTGCGCTTTATATAGTGAAGCATATACGCCGTCCTCTTTTTTAATCAATTCGTTGTGCGCTCCGACCTCTACAATTTTGCCGTAATTTATCACCACAATCTTATCGGCGTTTCTAACGGTTGAGAGGCGGTGAGCTATGACTATGACGGTTCGGTTTTTCATAAGATTGTCTATAGCCTGCTGAACGACAGCTTCAGATTTATTATCAAGTGCTGAGGTTGCTTCATCAAGTATGACTATCGGAGCATTTTTCAAAAATGCTCTTGCTATTGCTATGCGCTGTTTTTGCCCGCCTGAGACCAGCACACCGCGCTCTCCTATATGTGAATCAAGTCCATCTTTAAGAGTTGATGTAAATTCATCTAAACACGCGCTTTTGATAGCTAAATCAATTTCACTTTTGGTTGCATTCTCTTTCCCTAAAACTATATTTTCTCTTATTGTTCCTGAAAATAAAAAATTATCTTGAAACACAATCGATATGTGCTCTCTCAATGAGTACAGGTCTATATCTCTCACATCTTTGCCATTAATCATTATTTTACCCGAATTTACATCGTAAAATCTCGGCAGCAAGCTTACAAACGTGCTTTTCCC
>JAIRKW010000169.1 GCA_031259875.1 Campylobacteraceae bacterium | reverse complement strand
CGTTATATCTATAACTCTTGAAACAGACTTATTCGCTTGTAATTAACGTCAATTTATCCGTATTGCGCTACCCTAAAGCAAAAGCAAGTCTTGGGCAGGTTAAGATTGAATCTTGCGATATAGAGAGTTGCAAATATTTGCTCAATTTGCAAACGATTTAGATGAAACAAACCTAACATCCTGAACAAGTACAAAGAAATGTAGGCTCATCTATTTGTACTCATCAACTCTTTTTCGATGCGCGGAAAAAGCAAGGACAAATAAATATATGCTAATCCATTTCCTGCAAATTTTAAAAATTCTACCTTACCGTCTCTTTAGGTTCACTGTATTACATTTGCTCTTTTTTTTGTTATTTTACATTCACAACTGCTGTCATTACTTAATTTTCTATTTTCAACTTTTCAAGTAATTTATAATAGTTTTGACACGTAAAATCACTCCTTTTGAAATCTTATCATGTTAAAACGCTCTCCCAAAAGAGATGGGTCGATAAGCTGCATAGCTTTGGCAAGCTCCATTCTGTAGCTGTTTTCGCTGACGTTATTTTTTAAAATCTCCAGCAAATCAATCAATCCAAAATCCACAAGCGCTTTTGCCTGCGTACAAAACATGCACTCTTTAAAACCACTGCTCTCAAAAGCATCTTTTAAATGCAAAAAATTTACATCATACGTCAAGTCGCTTCTTTTGTACAAAGAGTTCAAATCTTTAGCGCATTTGCCTTTTGCGTAATCTGTCAAAGAGAAAAACGGATATGTTTTGTGAGCGCTGTAGATACGAAGCGAGATATCACCGCGCGGCTCTTTTTGTCCGTAATCAAATGTGATAAATTCACATTTTTGTACAGAATTCGAAAGTTCATTTGCAAACTCTTCATAACCTTTGGCAATTTCGCCTTTTGTTATATTGTAACGACAGCACATCTCTTTTGTCTTCGTATCCATATCGCCAAAAATCGGTTTATTGTCCGACATATAGAGCATTTGCCCGTCTTTGACTACTTCGCATATAAATGCGTCAAACAATTCGTTAGCAACAACAAAAGCCTCTTTTGCCTTAAACTCTTTGAGGCTTTTAAACCAGCAAAACTTCACTGCTTCACCAAATGACTCTTTGAAATATCTCTCTTGCTCTAATTTGATTTTCTCTTGAGGCTCTATGATAACAAATGTCAACGTATCCAAAAGAGCAGGTTTTAGCGTGTAGATAAACTGTACTATGTCAGCGCTCATATATCCGTGATGTGCTCCTATCTCCACAACAGCACAAGTTTTTGATAAAAAACCGCTCTCTACCACGCTTATCAATCTTTTAGCTATTGCTCCTCCAAAAAACATAGAAGTCGTGGCTGAAGTGGCAAAATCGCCTTTTTTCCCGATACTTGGCATAGACGCATAGTAACCGTCCTTTGCATACAGCCATTCGTTCATATATTGGCTAAATGGTATCATTTAAATGTGTCAAGCGCTCTTTCAAATCTTGCAAATCCCTCGTCAATCTCACTTTTTGAGATAGTAAGAGGCGGCAAAAATCTAACTGTATTTCGTCCGGCTTTTAGTACCAAAACTCCATTGTCAAAAGAGGTTTTTATGATTTTTGACAATATATCGCCGTTTTTACATTGCAAACCTCTCATGAGACCAAGTCCTGTTCTGCCCAAAAAGAGGTCGGGATATTTTTCAGTTGTTTTTTTTAATTTATCGTCAAAATAGTCAATACTTTTTTGTAAAAATTCCTCTTTATGATAATTTTCCAATATATCCAGTACTTCAAGTCCTGCACGCGTACTCAAAAAATTCCCTCCAAATGTGCTTCCGTGGTCGCTGTATGTAAATATATCTTTGTGTTTTGTCATAACTGCGCCTATTGGAACGCCGCCTGCCAATCCTTTGGCGAGAGTTATGATATCAGGCTCTATATCGTAAAGTTTGGAGGCTAAAAACTCGCCGCTTCTAAAAACTCCTGTTTGCACCTCATCTATAATCAGCAAAAGGTCATTTTTTTGCAAAAATGCTGCAAGCTCTTTAATCTCTTTTTTATCAAATGCCTGAACCCCGCCCTCTCCTTGTACAAGCTCTATCATAACGCCTATCGTTTCATCGTCTATAGCCGAGTAGATATCTTTTATCTGATTTTTATATGCAAAGCCATCAGGATACGGGCTGAAAGCAGCTTGATGAAAACTCTCCTGCCCTGTTGCTTTTATCGTTGTTATGGTTCTTCCATGAAACGAATGCTCAAGAGTCAAGACTTTGTAGCGTTTATTTTTAAATCTGTTTTGTCCATATTTTCTTGCTATTTTTATCGCACCCTCATTTGCTTCCGCGCCGCTGTTGCCAAAAAATACAGCCATGTCAAAGCCGCTTAACTCCACTATCTTTTTAGCCAATTTCGCCTGCGGCTCTATCAAAAACAGATTTGATATATGCGTGATATTTTGCACTTGGTCATAAATAGCGTCAGCTACCCTTTTGTTGCCATGACCAACGCTTACAACACCAATACCGCTTGTAAAATCTATAAAATCTTTCCCATCTTCGCTGAAAATTGCTGCATTTTCTCCTCTTTTGAAATTGACATAATTTCTATTGTATGTATGCAAAACATACTCTTTATCCATCTCTTCAAAAGTCATTCACACTCCTTAACCTATAGTCGGTAATTTCCATTTTCTGTAGTATGCAACAAGCCTTAAAGTTACGCCGACTGCAAATACGATAACGGTGCTGATAAAGTTCATTTTATCAAATTCTTTCAAAACATACATTGCAAATGATACTACGATAGCAACAGTAGCGTAAAATTCGCTGACTAAAAAAAACGGTATTTTATTTAATAACATATCTCTCAAACAGCTTCCGCCTACTGCCGTTATCAAACCCAGCATAATAATCCCAAAAACATTAAAATCAGCACTAATGCCAACAAGAGAGCCTGATATTGCGAACGAAACAAGCCCCAGCGTATCGCTTACAACAAATACTTTGGTCTGCTCGAGTTTATCATGTTTGTTTAGTTTCAATAAAACTGCCGTCATAACTACGCCTATAACTAAAAAAGTAGGTAAAATGTGAGTAAAAGTATAAGGCATTTTATCGGCAATAGCATCTCTTGTTATACCGCCTCCAAGAGCCGTTAAAAAAGCTGCTATAAATATGCCCAGCAAATCAAGTTTTTCTCTTACCGCCGCATAAAAACCGCTGAGCGCGAACGCGATAATACCAAAAAATTCCGCTACTTCAAACAGGTGATTCACTTATTTGCCTTTATTTGTCCGTTAGGAGTGGGATTATACCAATTTTTTCTTTTAAAAAAGAGATTTTCTTATATGTTTTAGTATAATTATAAAATTATCTTTAGATTAAGGATGCGGCTTATGAAATCTTTTAGTTATTATAATCCGGTCAGGGTTTTATTTGGCAATAAACAAAAATATATAGCAAATATTTTGAAAGCAGACGGGCATTCAAAAATTCTGCTGGTTTACGGCAAAAACTCTATCAAAAAGAGCGGACTTTATGATGAGATTTGCAAAATATTAGAAGATGCCGATATCAAATTTACAGAACACAGCGGTGTGAGTTCAAATCCTATACTTTCACATGCAAGAGAGGGTGTACAAAAAGCAAAAGACGCAACTGCTATCCTCGCCATAGGCGGCGGCAGTGTTATAGATGAGAGTAAAGCTATCTCCGCAGCCGCAGCATCCGAATGCGATGTGTGGGAGCTTTATAATGGCAAAGAGCCGACAGATGCGCTTGATTTATATACGATATTGACAATCTCCGCCACAGGAAGCGAAATGAATGCGGGTTCTGTTTTAACAAATGAAGAAACAAAAGAGAAACTCTCTTTTAATTCCGTGCTTACATACCCAAAAGTTTCCATCATCAATCCGACTCTTATGCTTACACTTCCAAAAGAGTATCTTGTTTACTCTGCCGTTGATATCATCACGCATGTATTGGAAGTCTATTTTACGGCTGAAGAGCACCCTAAAATCCAAAACAGATTTTGCGAAAATATCATAAAAAGCACAATTGATACAACAGAAAAAATACTTAAAAATCCAAACGATATGGATGCAAGAGGCGAGTTTGCTCTATGCGCTACGTGGGCATTAAACGGACTTACATCTTTAGGGGTTGGAAATTATTCGTTTCCAAATCACATGATAGAACACTCCTTGAGTGCGTTATACAACGTGCCTCACGGAGCCGGACTTGCTGTAGTGCTGCCAGCATGGCTGAAATGGTTTTGTAAAAATACCAAAAATCCTCAAGTTGAGCGTTTTGCTAAAAAAATATTTTCAGAAAACAGCGCCGAAGAAGGTATAAATGCTTTTAAAAAGTGGCTGCAAAAAATAGGTGCACCGGTAA
>JAIRKW010000125.1 GCA_031259875.1 Campylobacteraceae bacterium | reverse complement strand
CATAAAGTTTTTTTGCTTTTTGCACAACTTCGCCGATTCCGCCCATAAGTTCAACAAACTTTTTTCCGCTCTCTTCGGGCGGCAGTGGATTTAGATTTGCGGGATTGCAGTCAAACCAGCCCAAATAGCGTTGATAAGTTGCTTTGACATTATGATTCAAATGTCCGTAATAGCCGCGCGCATACCAGTGTTTAGCAAGCGAATCGGGCAGCTCTAAAAATTCGGCGATTTCGCTTGGGGTGTAACCTTTATTTATCAATCTTACGGTTTGGTCATTTGTGAATTTATATAAATCGCGCTGTTTAACGAGCAGATTTACTATATTATTTACGCCCCATTCGGGAAAGTGGTGCGTCAAAATAAGCGTTTCGCTTTTGCTTCCAAAAAGAACAAGCAAGTCATCTATATGTTTTGACCACGCTAATGCCGACCTTGCCTGCGCGCCGCGAAAGGGCAGTATATTGTGCTGGTGATAAGTAACGATTTCCGCCGCGCACAGCGCACGAAAATCCGGCAGATAAAAGCACATCTCCGAGGGCGCTTCAGCGTCAGGCGTTAGTAAAAATACAAATTTTACGCCGTCAATTGTGAGTTCTTGAGTTTTGTCTTTGATAATTACATTTGGTTTTAAAGGCGCAGAGATGCCTGTACTTGCGCCTTTGCCAAGTCCGCTGCCGATGAAACCTTTGGCATTCGTCTCAAGCGCGTTGCCAAACTGATAGACAGACCTTCGGTTCATAGCTATGCCCACAAAGATATTTTCGCTTACAAGCTCTTGAGTAAAGCGTTCCGGAACGACAAGCGGTATCGCGCCTCCGTCAATATCCGCTTGACTTGCCAATGCGCCCGCGCCTCCGAAATGGTCCCAGTGGCTATGCGTAACGACAATCGCTGTGATTTTTATCTCTCCCAAACTTTTTTTGGCAAACTCAACGGCCGCTTTTGCCGTTTCGATACAGCCGAGCGGGTCGATTGCTATATAGCCGTTTTGCGATTTGATAAGCGTGAGATTTGCCAAATCAAAGCCGCGGATTTGATAAATGTCTGGCACAACTTCAAATAACCCTGCGATTGTATTTAGCTTTTCATGCCGCCATAAACTTGGGTTGACTGTATCAGGCGCTTCGCCTTGAAGAAGATTTTCCAACTCATCCAGCCTCCAGACAATTTGTCCTTCGCTGTTTTTTATGACCAAATCATCCGCTTTAGCTATCAATCCTCTTTTGGCGCGTTCAAAGTCTTTTGTATCGTCAAACGGCAGATAATCGATATAGCTTTTATGTTTTGCCGTTGTATATTTAGCTGCTTCGTTTGCCATTGTCACTCCTTTTTTACGTGAATTATACAATAAATATTATTAAATCAATCAATTTACTAAGTATTTTTCTCATTTTGAGCATTCATAAGGTTTTTTATATGGAGATTTTATTTCATAGTGTGATATCATTATCCGCAGTGTAAGTGTGTTAAGGATATAGAGTTGAATAACTTAAAAGAGATAATAAAACAAAGAGTTTTAGTGCTTGACGGCGCGATGGGTACGCAGATACAAAATTTAAAACTTGATGAGAATGTATGGCATGGATTTGTCGGATGCAATGAGTTTTTGAATGAGAGTGCAAAAGAGGCGGTACAAAAAATACACAAAAGTTATCTAAAAGCAGGTGCTGATATCATCAAAACAAACACGTTTGGTGCAATGCCGTGGGTACTTGACGAATATGGCTTGAAAGATAAAGCTTATGAACTTACTTATGAAGGTGTGAGATTGGCACGTGAAGTGTGCGAAAGCTTTCATGATAAACCTCGTTTTACAGCAGTATCTTTTGGTCCGGGAACAAAACTTCCTTCGCTTGGCAGTATTGGATTTGATGAGATGTATGATGGGTATAGCATATGTGCAAAAGCTGCTATCGCGGCAAAGGCGGATATATTTTTGATAGAAACCGCACAAGATTCCCTACAGATAAAAGCTGCTCTTTTGGCGATAGATGACGCAAAAAAGGAGTATAACGTTTTGACTCCTGTAATGGTTTCAGTTACGATTGAGACAAATGGAACCATGCTTATAGGAACGGATATCGTAACTGCTGCTGCTATCTTGAAGCCTTTTGATATATTCTCCTTGGGCATAAACTGCGGAAGCGGTCCTGACAAAGTTTTGCCGCATATAAAAGCGTTGAGCAAAGTTTGGGATAGACCTATAAGCATACATGCAAATGCAGGTCTTCCGCAGAATAGAGGAGGCTATACTTTTTATCCGATGGGGGCAAAAGAGTTTGCAAAACTTCAAAGCGAACTTTTAAATTATGATGGTGTTTCGCTTCTTGGAGGCTGCTGCGGTACAACTCCTCAACATATCTTGGAGCTTAGTAAAGCCGTAGAAGATAAAACTCCTCTGCCGCCGAAAGGTCATTTTAAACCCTCTATCACTTCTTTATATATGAGCAAAAATTTGCGCCAAACTTCTTCAGTGTTTTTAATAGGCGAGCGCAGTAATGCTACCGGTTCAAAAGCTTTTAGGGAGCTGCTTTTGGCAAAAGATTGGGATGGAGTTTTAAATACAGCACAAAGTCAAACCAAAAATGGAGCGCATGGTATCGATGTGAGCGTGGGATTTGCAGGACTCGATGAGATGGAAAATATGCGAAAAGTAATAAGCATGTATAACACAAAGATACCTCTTCCGCTTATGCCTGACTCCACATCTATACACACGCTTGAAGAGGCTTTGAAAAATATCGGCGGAAGAGCTATCGTCAATTCAGCCAATCTTGAAGATAAAGAAGAGAAATTTCGCAAAGTATGTTCTCTTGCCAAAAGGTATGGTGCGGCACTTGTGTGTTTGTGTATAGATGAGAGTGGTATGGCAAAAACAAAAGAGAGAAAAATTGCCGTTGCAAAAAGGATGCGTGAGCTTGCTCTCATGTGTGGACTTGACGAGGGTGATTTGGTATTTGATATGCTCACATTCACAGTTGGAAGCGGTGACAGCGAATACTTTACTGCTGCCATAGAGACGATAGAAGCGATAAAAGAGTTTTTGGCTTTGTATCCAAAATGCGGAAGCATTCTTGGTATTTCAAACATCTCTTTTGGTCTTGATAAAAATGCAAGAGAGTATCTAAACTCTGTGTTTTTACATCATTGTGTAAAAGCTGGTCTTAGTATGGCTATCGTAAATGTCAGCACTCTCATACCGTTTCACAAGATAAAATCCGATGAGTTGAGAGTTTGTGAAAATTTGCTGTTTAAGCCAAGCAGTGAAGCGCTGTTTGCATTTATAAAGCATTTCAGCGGAGTTGAAACTAAAAACAGCGATGAAGAGCCTATAGAGCTTGATACAAAAGAGAGAATAAAAATAGCCCTAAAAGAGGGCGATAAAGATAAAATGCTAAAACTTTTATTTTATGCAAAAGATGAATTTTCACCAGAAATTATCGTCAACGAAATATTGATAGACGCTATGAAAGAGATAGGAGAGCTGTTTGGCAAAGGGAAAATGCAGCTGCCTTTTGTACTTCAATCTGCCGAAGTGATGAAGGCGGGAGTTGATTTTTTAAAGCCGTATCTTCCTAAAAGCAGTAAAAAAGAGACTACTATCATAATTGGAACAGTAAAGGGCGATGTTCATGATGTGGGTAAAAATCTTGTAGATATCATCCTTTCAAATAACGGTTATAACGTTATAAATATCGGCATAAAGGCAGAGGTTGATGATTTTATAAGAGCTTACAAAGAGTACAATGCCGATGCTATCGGAATGAGCGGGCTTTTGGTAAAATCAACTGCGATAATGAAAGAGAATTTAGAAGAGCTTGAAAGGCAGGGTATAAGCGTGCCCGTACTGCTTGGAGGAGCTGCTTTAAACAGAAGTTTTGTAGAAGAGTTTTGCCAGCCTTCATACAGCGGCGCTGTTTTTTACTGCAGGGATGCTTTTGATGGTTTAAATGCTATGCGGATGATAGAAAAAAAAGAGTTTAATAAACCGCTTTTGAAGACGAAAAAAGCAGTTGAAAAGACGCTGCAAATGGCAGATGAAGATGATATCGCGCTGCCGGGCGTGAATGAAGTTTTACATCCGCCGTTTTGGGGCAGGAGAGTTTTTGATGTTGATTTAGAGTTGGCATATAGATGGATAAATCAAAAGATACTCTTTAGTGCGCGCTGGGGATACAGTGCGAAAAATTTGAATGCTCAAGAGAGAAAAAAGCAGGAGATTGAAGTGCTGAAACCTCTTTTTTCAGACATCAAAAACCTAATTAAAAAAGAGGATTTATTTAAGCCCATCGTGGTATACGGGTACTATCCAAGCATAAGCGATGATACGAAACTTTATATATTGGATAAAAAGAGCGATTTGGCAAAATCTGTCAATGAGTTAAAAAAAGAGGCTGTTTTAGTTTTTGATTTCCCGCGTCAAAGAAAGTATCCGCGCCGTTCAATCAGCGACTTTTTTAGAAGTGACAGAGTTGATACGGCGGCTTTTACTTTTGTTAGTATCGGAAAAAAATTTGGTGAATACGGGCAAAAACTTTATAAAGATGGGAGATTTAAGGAGTATTATCACTTGCGGGGAGTTGGCGTGGAACTGGCTGAAGCTTTGGCGGAGATAGTTCACAAGCAGATTCGCATAGAGCTTGGTATAACAAACGATGAGGGAGATAGCTTAAATGATATATGCATAAGAGGATATCAAGGCTGCCGCTACTCTTTTGGTTATCCGGCATGCCCAGATTTAAGTGATAACAGACATATTTTTACACTCTTACATCC
>JAIRKW010000095.1 GCA_031259875.1 Campylobacteraceae bacterium | reverse complement strand
GCAATTTGGCGCTTGGTTTTACACTTGAGAATGCAATACAAAATAGTAAAAATTATATATATAATGCTATAAAAAATGCTCCTGATTTAGGAAAAGGAAACGGACCGATAAGGCATAAAGCAGACATATACTGTGAATAAATTTTATATATGTGAATAATTTTTATTCTTTGAAAATTACTATATAAAAAGAGTAATTTTACTGTTCATTACTTGTAAAAAATACATAAAATTTATCATTCTTTTAAGCAGGTCATAATGCACAAATGGTCGGGGTGACGGGACTTGAACCCGCGACCTCTACCACCCCAAGATAGTGCGCTAGCCAGGCTGCGCTACACCCCGAAACCAAATGAGTATTATACATATAAAATTTTAAAGTTTTATTTCATAACGTGAAAAATTTTTTGAAGTTTTTCACATCTTTTTCACGCTGTGAAAGTAAAATCTAAAAAAATTTTTTACAGCAGCATTTGTATCCATTTTTTCGTATTTATTACAAAACGGATACATAATATACTGGCAAAAAATAGATTGGCTGATCTTTTGAAAATGCGAATTTTATAGATATTTAAGTTTCACAAGATGAGTTTTTTATTAAAACTATATGAAAATTTATTATTAATAGATGGCAAAGTGAAAATTGTTGCATTTACTTTGATTCGGATACAAGCGGGTATAAAAACAGTGTGTGCTTGTCTTTAAAAGTGCCGATATATTAAAAAATGATATGCTAAATTCGAGATATTGTACAAAAAATATAGCAATATTGCAATTATAAAAATTTATTAAAGAGCTAAATATTCAAGTATTTAATTTTATCTGCAACGGTAAAAAATTTTAAAAATTAAAGTCTTGTTACAAGGAGTGATGTTTTATTTTTTATAAATAGTGTAATATTGATATCGTAAAGAGATATGTGAAAATTGAATCACTCGCTTTTCTGAAATGAATAATGTGAAAAGCGATGCTTAAAGTCCAACAAATCGTGAATTATTCAATGATATTTCAAAAGTTAAAAAGAAGAACTCGTTAAAAGTCATGCAAGTTCATTTATAAGACGGAAGTTGCATGTATGAACTTTTTAACTGCAATTTACAGATTGTCGATAGTGCTGCGATTTTATCTTACAGCTCTTGAAATGCGCCTATAGATAGAATTTTTCTATATCTTGCCTCTTGGCGTTCGTCATTATCCATACTGTCTAATAATTTTAATGTTTGAATTATATAGCTGCCTGCAGCCATTACCGCGCCGTCCTTATCTCTGTGTGCGCCCATCAACGGTTCTTCTATGACATCGTCTATAAGTTTAAGACTTTTTAAATCGTCTGCTGTGATACGCATAGCTTTTGTTGCACTCTCTTGCTTGGCTGGGTCATTCCATAAAATTGCTGCACAGCCTTCAGGTGAAATGACGGAAAATACAGAGTATGTCATCATGGCAACTCTATCAGCTACGCCTAAAGCTAATGCACCGCCCGAACCGCCTTCGCCTATAATAATAGATATGGTTTTTGTCTTAAGTGAACTTAACTCATAAAGATTTCGTGCTATTGCTTCGCTTTGTCCGCGCTCTTCGGCGCCTATCCCAGGATATGCACCCGGAGTGTCTACAAAGAAGATGACAGGAAGTGAAAATTTTTCAGCTAATTTACAAACTCTCAAAACTTTTCTGTAGCCTTCAGGGTGCGGCATACCGAAATTTCTGCGAATTTTATTTTTAGTGCCTCTGCCCTTTTGTTCGCCTATCATAACGATTTTTCGTCCTTGAAAATTTCCTACATAGCAGACTACGGAGGCATCATCTCTAAAAGTTCTGTCCCCATGAATCTCATAGTAATCATTCAAAAGCGGACGCATATAGTCAATAGCATATGGTCTGTCAGGATGACGTGCAAGCTGGAGTTTTTGATATTCACTAAGGTTTTTATATGTCTTAATTACCTCTTTTTCAAGGTTTTTTTGAAGGATTTCAACTGCTGCTGCGTCATCTTTTATCTTTGCCGTTGAAATCTCTTCGTCTATTTGTTTTATGTTTTTTTCAAAATCAAGATAGGTTGCCAAAATTAATCCACTTTTTTAAATATTATAGAGCCGTTTGTACCGCCAAAACCGAATGAATTACTCATAGCTGTAGCAATATTTGCTTCTCTTGCGATATTTGGTATATAATCCAAATCGCATTCCGGATCTTTAACGAATTGATTGATAGTCGGAGGCAGTACGCCCTCATTCATAGCCATTATGCTTATAACAGCTTCTATCGCTCCCGCCGCTCCCAAACAATGCCCTATTTGCCCTTTTGTAGAGCTTATCGGAGGAATTGTCTTAAACAGCGATTTGATAGCTATTGTTTCATAAAGGTCGTTATATTTTGTACTGGTACCGTGTGCGTTTATATAATCCACACTTGTTAATTGTGCCATTTTTAATGCTGCCGCTATAGCACGTTTTGCGCCTTCGCCTCCAGGTGCCGGTGTAGTTATATGATTAGCGTCGCCGCTTTCACCAAAACCAATAATTTCAGCGTAAATTTTTGCTCCTCTTTTTTTTGCGTCCTCATATGTTTCGAGTACTAATGCTCCCGCACCTTCACCCATTACAAACCCGTCTCTTTCATTGTCAAATGGACGGGAAGCTCTTTGCGGATCATCATTTCTTGTAGAAAGAGCTCTCATAGACGCAAAACCGGCTATGCCTATGTCACAAATAGCAGACTCCGATGCGACCACAAGCATTTTGTCCGCCCCGCCTAACACAATGGTTTTCACAGCTTCACAAATTGCGTGAGTGCCAGCCGCGCAGGCTGTAACAGATGAGAGATTCGGACCTTTTAATCCATATTGAATAGATACAAAACCACCAAGCATATTTATAAGTGCTGATGGAATAAAAAATGGAGATACTTTTCGCGGTCCTCTTGTATTTGAAGAGATAGAGTTTTTCTCGATATTAGGAAGTCCGCCGATACCCGATGCTGAACTGACACCAAATCTTTCATTGTCAAAATCAATAATATTAGCTTCTTTTAGCGCATCTTGCGCCGCTTTTAGACCAAGTTGTATAAAGCGGTCAGCTTTTTTGACCTCTTTGCCGTCCAGAACAACTTCGGGATTAAATCCATCTATCTCGCCTGCGATAGTAACGGGATGATTGGAAGCATCAAATAAAGTAATTCTTTTAATGCCGCTTTTACCGTCAACTATAGCTTTAAAAGCACTTTCTTTATCAAGCCCGACGCTGTTTATCATGCCCATACCGGTAACAACAACTCTTTTAAACATACAATCAAATCCTTTACAAACTATTCAATTCAAAAAAGCCCGCCTAAGGACAGGCTTTATACGGAGGAAAATTATTTATGGTCTTGAATATATTTAATAGCGTCGCCTACAGTAACAATTTTCTCTGCATCGGTATCGGGAATTTCAAGGTCGAACTTCTCTTCAAGTGCCATAACAAGTTCAACAACATCAAGCGAATCCGCACCCAAGTCCTCAACAAATTTAGACTCTTCTTTTACCTCTTCAGGGTTTACATTTAATTGCTCTACTACTACCTCTTTAACATCATCTAATAATGCCATATGAGTGCTCCTTAAAAAAATTTAGTGCCATTTTAGCAAAATAAGCTTAAAAGCATTATTATAAAATAAAAATGCAAGGCGCGACATAATGTTGTTTATTTTTGCCGGCATTACAGCAAAAGATATTTTTTACCTCAAATGCCGCTCTGTGCGTTAAATATTTTTATTTTCGAGAAGTGAAAATTATTAATAAAATATTGTTTTAAAATAATATAAAAACAAATATAAATCAAAAGTGAGAGTTAAGTAGTTTTGACAACAGTAAAGCAAAAGATGTTTGATAAAAATCACGCCGTCAATCTTTTGTCAAATTGTCTCATTTCTTTATAATGTTTAATTTTATTGTTTTTTGGCAGCCTTTGTATATTCAAACAATCTTTGTATTTTGGAGAATGAATAGAAACAAATAAGAATAAAGAAAATATGGATAATGCAAGTAAGTTATAGTTGGAAAATATGTCAGATTAAAACAGGTTGGATAATTTAATAAATAATATGAAATTGCAAGCTATCCAAAAAACACACAAGTAACATGTATGTTTTTTGGATGGAGTGATTATAAGTGTCACTCCAAATTTTTACTACATATAAATTCCACCGTTGACTTTGAGTGTTTCTCCTGTAATGTAAGCTGCTTCATCGCTTAATAAAAATGCTGCTGCATTGGCTACGTCTTTTGGCGAACCAAAACGTTTAAGAGGTATCTTTTCTATAAATGCTGCTTTAAATTCATCTCCCAATTTTTCCGTCATATCAGTCGCAATGAAACCAGGCGTTACGGCATTAAAACGCACATTGCGGGAAGCCGCTTCCTGCGCAAAACTTTTTGTCATGGCAATAACACCGCCTTTGCTGGCAGAGTAATTCACTTGTCCGGCATTACCCGTTTGTCCAACAACTGAAGCAATATTTACAACGCTTCCGAAACGCTGTTTGCTCATAATTTTCAAAGCTTCTCTGCATCCTACAAACACGCCTGTTAAATTCACATCTATAACTGATGTAAAATCCTCTTTTTTCATGCGAAGTGCTAATTTATCGTTCGTGATACCTGCGTTATTTACGAGATATGAGAGTTCGCCATCGCTTTCGATGATAGTCTTGATGCCGCCGATAAATGCCTCCTCGTCAGCTGTGTCAAAACCTATAACTGCTGCTTTGCCGCCATCTTTTTCTATCAAAGTTTGCAGTTCATCTGCTGCGTTTGGATTGGAGCGGTAATTTATCCACACTTTTAATCCTTCTGCTGCGAGCTTGATAGCTATCTCGCGCCCGATTCCTCTTACCGCGCCTGTGATTAGAACGTTTTTTCCGCTGAATGTCATTTTTTGTCCTTTTATTAAAATAGTGCGTCTTGCATTATGTCCGGCTTTTTTATGCCCATAAGTTTCAGAACAGTAGCTGCCACATTGCTAAGTCCGCCGTTTTTAAGATTTGTTACCTCATCTGCTGCGACAAAACAAAATACATCAAAAATTGTATGATTTGTCAGCATGCCGTCCTTGTCTCTCATTGCTTCGCAATTTCCATGGTCTGATGTGAGAATCAATTTATATCCCAAATCACATGCTTTGGAGTAAATCCTGCCAATTTCTTTGTCTACTGCTTCCACTGCTTTTATTGCTGCCTCATAATTGCCGGTATGTCCAACCATATCGCCATTGGCAAAATTTACAACTATAAAACCATAATTTGCCTCCATAGCTTTAAGTACCGTATCGCCTACTTCGGCTGCGCTCATTTCAGGTTTTAAATCATAGGTTTTAACCTTCGGGCTTGGTATCAAAACCCTTGTCTCACCTTCGACAGGACTCTCTTTGCCGCCATTAAAGAAAAATGTTACATGCGCGTATTTTTCAGTCTCCGCTGTGTGAAATTGTGAAATACCCTCTTTGGATATGACTTCGCAAAGCGTTTCGGAAGGCTTTTGGGATGCAAATAAAATAGGATAAGCAAAAGTCTTATCGTATTCACACATTGTGATAATATTTAGATTTTTTTTCTCTCTTTTAAAGTGTTCAAACTCTGTTTCCCCGAACGCTTTTACGATTTGTCGCATTCTGTCGTTTCTAAAATTTGCAAACAGTACGCCGTCATTATCCTTTATTCCCTCAAATCCTTTAAATGCAGCTGGTTCTAAAAATTCGTCCGTTATACCTTTGTCATACATGGATTTGATATATTGGGTCGCACTAAGCGCGGTTTTATTGTCGGCTTTCACAAATGTATTGTAAGCTTTTTCCACTCTCTCCCAGCGATTATCTCTATCCATTGCCCAAAATCGTCCGCTTATTGCGGCAAGTTTGATAGTATCGTTGCAAATGCTGAGCAAATCTTCCAGGAAATCTGCTGCCAAAACAGGACTCACATCGCGTCCGTCAGTTATAGCGTGCAAAAAAACTTTTTTACCTCTGTTTGATGCTATTTTGGCTAATGCTTTTATATGTTCAATATGCGAATGTACGCCGCCGTCGCTTGCAAGCCCAATTATGTGAATATCGCCGCTTTTGGCAAGAAAGTTGGCTAAAATGCTGTTTTGCGCTAAAGTTCCATTCTCTATTGCCATTGAGATTTTAACGAGATTTTGATATAAAATCCTGCCGCTTCCGATACACATATGACCGACTTCGCTGTTACCCATCTGACCCTCAGGCAGTCCGACGGCAAGTCCGGAAGTCTTCAAAAACGCATAAGGGACTTTTTCAAAAAGCATATCATAAGTTGGTTTTTTGGCAGCGGCAAAGGCGTTAAATTGGCTATGTTCATTATGTCCTATACCGTCTGTTATAATCAAAATAGTTTTATTAAATTTCATATCTTTTTAATCCTAATTTTGTGCGCCCTATAATACTACATAGTTTCTAAAAAATAAGTAATGTTAATATGTCAAAAATATGCTCGAAAAGAAGATGTATTTTTATAAAAAGTGCGAACGGATTTAGCATGTATGCAAGAATAAGAACGAACAGAATCCATAAAATGAGAATCCAATCTTTGAGATATAGTGTGAAAAGACATTTGATTTCAACATATAAATAAGTGTTATAACTCACAAAATAGAACTCAGAGCAATACTTTTTGAATTAGTATCACTTGTCGTTTCATTGTTGATGAATACTATATTTTTTTGGATAAAATTAATAAAGTTCAGCAGACTTATTACGCTTGTTGTAATTTTTTTATATTAGTGTGTTTCTTATTTTGTCTAAAAATAAAAAAGCCGAATCGATATTATATTTTTGCAATTGGTATTTTAAAAGGTATTTATGAGCAGTCAGTGCTGATTTTTAAAATAGTTTGTTCTATAGTGCTTACTCTATCACTTTTTGCGCTGATTATTATCGCTGTTTGGATTGTAAATTGTTTTGAAAAAGAAATATAAATATATCCATTTTTTCTCTGATTCGCCATGAAAATCTCTTTTTACCGATATCCTCTAAAATTTGTGTTTAAAAAAATATTTTTCGCTTTTTATGTAAAATTATATATTGTTATATTAAAATAATTCTCAATTTTTTTCAACTTTTAAAATGGGTGGAGGTTTAATGCTTTATTGGTTTTACAGACATGCGGGGATTAACCTCTTCCAGTATATCACTTTGCGTGCGTTAGTGGCGTTTTTTTTGGCTTTTATTCTTACTGTTTGGCTTATGCCGCGCTTTATCGCGTGGGCAAAAAAGCGTAAAGCATCGCAGCCTATCTACGAGCTTGCTCCAAGTACACACAAATGCAAAAACGATACTCCGACAATGGGCGGACTTGTGTTTGTTGGCGCTACTTTGTTTGCCACTGTGTTTTGCACGAAATTAAATAATATTTATGTAGTCGGAGCAATTTTAACTCTAATACTTTTTGCTTTTATAGGGCTCAAAGACGACCTTTCAAAGATTATTGGAGGCAAAAATGGTGCAGGGCTCAGACCAAAAGTCAAATTTTTCTTGCAGTGTGCAGCAGCAGCAGCAGTGTGCATACTGCTATTTTCGTATTCTGAGTTGACCACTGAATTATATGTGCCGTTTTATAAAAAGCCGCTGTTTGATTTGTACTTTGTATCGCTGTTTTTTTGGGCATTTGTCTTGATAGCGTCGTCAAATGCAGTAAATCTAACTGATGGACTTGACGGGCTTGCGACTATGCCGTCCATATTTTCACTGCTGACTTTGGGAACATTTGTCTATCTAAGCGGTAATGCCGCTTATAGCGCATATCTATTGCTGCCAAAAGTTATGGGTATAGGAGAAGTTTTAATAGTTGCTGCAAGTCTCGTTGGTTCACTTGTCGGGTTTTTATGGTATAACTGTCATCCTGCGCAGGTTTTTATGGGAGACAGTGGAAGCCTCAGCGTTGGGGCTTTTATGGGATATTCGGCAGTGATATCTAAAAATGAGTTTTTACTGATTTTTGTGGGATTTGTTTTTGTAATGGAAACACTGTCCGTTATTTTACAGGTGGGAAGTTTTAAGGCGCGTAAAAAAAGAGTTTTTTTGATGGCGCCCATACATCACCATTTTGAGATAAAAGGATGGGCTGAAAATAAAATCATTGTGCGTTTTTGGATAATAGCGCTTTTATCAAATCTCTTAGCTCTCACGGCTCTTAAAATACGATGAGAATTTCACTGTTTGGGTATGGCATTACAACAAAAGCCATTGCCAAAAAATTTGCGCCCAATTGCTTTATATATGATGATAAATTTCAAGAAAATTCACAGGATGAATTTGGCAACAAACTTCTTGTATGCGGTGAATATAATCCGGCTCAAAGCGATGTTGATATTCCAAGTCCGGGATTTTTGCCAAATCACGCTTTAATTAAAAAAGCCAAACACTTAACAAGCGAGTATGATTTTTTTGAAATGCCGCCGTCCGTTTGGATAAGCGGTACAAACGGCAAGACCACAACAACGCAAATGTTAAAATACCTTTTGGCATCGCGCGGTGCAGCAGAAGGCGGCAATATCGGTAATCCTATTGCAAATTTAGATAAAACCGCACCGCTTTGGATACTTGAAACAAGCTCTTTTACGCTTCATTATACAAACCGTGCAGCACCTGATGTGTATCTGCTATTGCCGATACGCCCTGACCACATAAGTTGGCATGGAAGTTTTGAAGAGTATGAAAAAGCAAAACTAAAACCGCTTTTATCCATGATAGAAGGCAGCGTAGCTATTATTCCCAAAGAGTATAGCAGCATTACATCCAACGCTATGCTTATAGGATATGAGGATTCTGCGGATTTAGCCAAAACAATGGATATTGATATAAATGAAATCAATATTAAAGAGCCGTTTTTACTGGATGCGCTTTTGGCATTGAGTGCTGCGAAAATACTCTTTGATGAAGCAGATATCGATAAAATCAATACTTTCAAAATAGACAAACATAAACTTGAAGAGTTTTATGACAATCAAGGCAGATTTTGGGTGAATGACACAAAAGGCACAAATGTAGACGCAACCATAGAAGCTTTAAAACGATACAAGGACAAAAAGATACTAATAGTGCTTGGCGGTGATGATAAAGGTGTTGATTTAACGCGCTTTTTTGAGTTTATGAAAGCTTATGATGTAGAAATTTTTGCCATTGGCAGTAATGCTCAAAAAATTATAACTTTTTCCGAAAAAACAGGCAAAATCGTGCATGAATGCAAAACGCTTGAAGTTGCTGTAAAAAAGATTGATGAGCGGCTTGATAAAAACGGTGTCGGGCTTTTGTCGCCGGCAGCCGCGAGCTTAGACCAATTCAATTCGTACATAGAGCGCGGAGAACTTTTTATATCGTTGGTTAAAGCATTAAATTAACGATAAAAATTTTGATTTTTTGAAAATTAAGAGCAGTTTTTTGCAAAAATAAAAATTTAGATACCAAATCAATTTACCGCACTTTGCTTGCAAGCAATAAATAAAAAGTCTAAAAATTGGCATAATTGATTGAG
>JAIRKW010000158.1 GCA_031259875.1 Campylobacteraceae bacterium | reverse complement strand
TGCCAGCTCAAAGATTGACGTGTCTATTATTGTATGTTTTATATCATACTGCTCGCAGTGTTTATGCAAAACATTTAAATCTTCGCCCATACCGTAAGTTACCGTTACAGCCTCAAACTCAAACTTAAATGGCGCAACTTTTTGCATATGCTTAAGGGCATGAGCCAAAGAGAGCGAATCTTTACCGCCGCTAAGTCCTAGAAGTACTTTGTCGCCCTCTGTGATAAGGGAGTATTTTGCATTTGCCCTGCCAAGTGAACGCAGGATTGATTTACTTATATTTATCTCTTCCATATTAAACTATCCTATCAAGCATAGCGATGATAAAATCAGCGCTTATTTTTGAACTACTTTGCAAAAATTCATCAAAATCAAATCCGGCTTTAGCATCGGCCGCATCGCTTATCGCGCGAAGGATAAAAAAGGGGATATTAAGCGCGTCGCACACAAAAGCTACGCCCGCTCCTTCCATCTCTATAGCGTTTGCATTAAAAGTCTGTTTTATCCACTCTTTTTTCGCACTGTCGCAGATGAACTGGTCGCCCGTAGCGATAATGCCGTTTTTCAGCGCGAGATTAAGAGAACGCGCAGTTTCATGAGCAATTTGCAGCAATTCTTCATCACTTTTTATAAATACTTGACTTTCAGGCACAAAACCGTAAGGGTGTCCGAATACCGTTATATCAAGGTCGTGCTGCGCCAAGGAGTCCGCCGCTATGAGGTCGCCTATATGAAGCGTTTCATCTACAGCTCCCGCGACGCCTGAAAAGAGCAGTTTTTGCGCACCAAATTTGTTTATCAAAATAGATGCTGTCAAAGCCGCGTTTACTTTACCGATTTTACTGTAAGCTATAATTACGTCAATGCCTTTATATTTGAGAGTGTAAAACTTATTTTTGGCAAACTCTACCGTCTCATACGTTTCAAATCTTTCTAAAAGCGGAGTTATCTCCTCAATCATCGCTCCCATTATAGCTATTTTCATTTCACCTGTCCCAATACTTCTTCAAGTGCTGCCATATCTGTTATGCTAAATGTCGGCGCGTCGCTTAATCTTTTGTTTAAGCCTTTTAATACCGAGCCGCCGAATTCTATAAAAATATCTGTTTTTTGCCCTCTTATAGATTGCTTATACAAAACAGGCGATACAAGCTGTCTTTCAAGCTTCTCTACAGCCTCTTTTTTACTGCCATAAGGTTTAGCGTCTATATTTGAGATGACATCGGCCTTAAAATCATCTTTGATAAAAGTTTCCAATTTTTCACGAAGAGGCGCTTGTGCGCTTGATAAAATAGGACAGTGGCTTGCTACTGACATTGGTAAAAGCAGAGCTCTTTTTGCGCCTGCTGCTTTAAATTTATCGGCATATGAGTTAAGGTCGTCTTTTAGTCCTGCTATAACAATCTGTCCGTCACCGTTATAGTTTGCCGCCCAGATTTGCTTTCCTTCATCTCTTGCTTCTTTGCAGAGATTTTCGCTTTTTTCATCATCAAGTCCGACTATCACCATCATTCCCGCATTTTTGCCTTCGCACGCCTTTTTCATCAAAAGTCCGCGCTCTCTTACAAGTTCTAACGCATCATATATATCAAGTGCGCCCACACTAATCAACGAAGTTATTTCACCAAGAGAGTGTCCAAGCGCAAATGTTGGCGTGATTTGTATATTTTCTTGGAATAATTTCAACGCCACAGCGCTTACCAATAGTATGGCAGGCTGTGCAAACTGGGTTTCATTTAGGTTTTCATTCTCTTCAAACAAAAGAGATTGCATATCAATGTTAAGTCTCTTTGAAGCTTTTTTGAAAATATCCTGTGCAAGAGGACTTTTTTCGTAAAAATCTTTCCCCATTCCAACTGTTTGCGAACCTTGTCCGGGGAAAATAAATGCTATGTTTTTTGACATAATTTTTTATCCTGAAGTTTTAAGATTTATGTTTGTCGTTTTCAAAAAAATGGTGTAATTCGGATATTTTTTTGCGCAGAGTATTTCTGTTTAAGCCGAAATTTTTTGACATTGCAAGCTGTGAACCGAATCTTCGCTCGCCTGCTCTTATCATAGGCACGTCAAACAAGTGTAAAAGTTTTCGATAGTCGTCTCCGCTGCCAAGCTTTGACGATAAAAATTTTTCTAAAATAACCAAGATATCATCTTCTTCAAATTGCGCTGTAATAAAAGCAATATAAACCGAACGTCTCAAAGAGTAAGCGTTTTTGCTTAAATTCAGAGCGATATTTGTTAAATCCATATCCATTTCGCCGCTTTCATGCATAAAAAGCTCTTTTGCTTCCTGCAAAAACTTTTGCGCCAGAGGCTGTACATCTTCAGGTCTTTCGCTAAGCGGCGGTATGGATATTTTAAGTCCAAAGAACGTATCTGCTACACTCTCATTAATCTTCTTTGAAGCGGTTGCAATAATACGTGTCGGCTCTTTTGAGAGAGTCTCTTTTAAAATAATATAGTTACTTATCTTATGAAAATTGCGGATAATCAATACCGAATTTGAACTGATGGCATTTAAAACCATGTTCAAATCGGAACCATCCACAATATTTGCGTCCACGATATTTGACGCTAAAGTTAACTTGCCCACCCCTTTTTCGCCAATAATAAGAGTGTTTAGATTGAGATTTCTCAGAAGGTTGGCAAGCCTTCCTGCTTCTTTCGCGGCGCGGGATTGGGCTATAAAATTAGTGTTTACCACAACAATCGCCGTCTTCGTGATGGTGTCCGCCGCAGCATTCATCGTCATCATAATCACCGCAAGAACATCTGTGTGCGCCTGCAACAAATCCCTCTTTTAACTCATCTTCTGTAGCATCTCTAATTTCAGCTATCTCAACTTTAAAATAGAGGTCTTTTCCGGCTAACGGATGGTTAAAATCAATCGTAACTTCCTGCTCGTTAAACTCTTTGACAATTGCTTGAACGGTATTGCCGTCTTCGCCCTGACCGTAAAGAGTCATTCCGTTGGATAGTTTAATTCCGGCAAACTGCTCTAAAGGAAGTGTCTGAACAGCTTGTTCATTGTACGCACCGTAAGCGTCTGCCGCGGTTACCATTATATCGGAACTATCGCCCTGCTTTAAATTGGCTATCTCTCGTTCAAGTCCATGAATAATTTGATTTTTACCCATAATAAATGAAAGAGGCGTACTATCCATATTTGAGTCAAGTAAGTTTCCATCCACATCTTTTAATTCATAAAACATTGATACAACCTGATTTTCTACGGCTGTCATTAAATCTCCTATTTTTTAATATAAGCGTTGGATTTTACCATAAATATTATTTAGAATAGTTGAGTTCCATATATATGTGTTTTAAATCAAATTTTTAGCCCTAATCGGTATAATATTGCATTTTATTTATGAGGATTTCAGCTTGATATTTGGAAAAATTGACTATATAAATATGCTTCCGTTTCATATATTTTTAAAAAAATCACCGCTTCCAAACTCTTTTAAACAGTCTATAGCTTATAAAAAAGATTACCCTGCCAAATTAAATGAAGGATTGAAAAAACGCCGAATCAACGCTGCATACATCTCAAGTATCGCAAGCACTCACAAATCTCTTCGCACTATAAATTCCGGTATTGTAGCAAAAAAGGCAGTTAAAAGTGTTATTATCAAAAAGGGCACTTATATGATAGACCCACACTCTGCAACATCAAACGCTCTTGCCAAAGTGCTTGGCATTGAGGGTAAAGTTACGATAGGCGATAATGCTTTAAAATTATATTTGAAAAACCCAAACGAATATATAGATATGGGCATGGCATGGTACAAACAAGAGCATTTGCCGTTTGTTTTTGCAAGACTGAGCACTAACAGCCATTACGATTTTTTCAAAAATATAGCCGATAAATTCAAAAAGCAAAAGATTTTTATCCCACAGTATATTTTAGAAGATTACGCACAAAAACGCAGCATTTCAAAAGAGAACATTAAAGAGTATCTAAAGCTTCTTACTTATGATATAGACACAAAAGCAAAAGCAGGACTAAATAGATTTTTAAGAGCAGCAAGACTTTTAAAGCTATAAAACCATATTTTAAGCTCTCATAATTTTATCAAGAAAGATAAAGATTAATGGCTTTTGTCCAAAATACCGTTTTTGACGTTTCATTAAAGTCAAATTCGATATATAAACAACAAAAGCCATAAACCTTGTATGTGTTTTTTATTTTAACTAGCCGCGTTATTTAATCTTCTCTTCCAAGCTCTTTATATAAGCATCTATATCAAAATCTTTAACTCTTGCCGCACCCTCATCAACAGCTGCTTTTGCTACTGCCGATGCAACGCTGACAAGAACTCTTTTGTCAAATGGTTTTGGTATCACATAGTCTTTGCCGAATGAAAACTCTTTACCATTGTAAGCGTCTTTTATGTAACTTGGCACAGGCTCTTTTGCAAGCTTTGCCAAAGCCATAGCTGCCGCCATTTTCATATTTTCAGTTATTTTTTTAGCGCGAACGTCTAATGCTCCTCTGAAGATAAACGGAAATCCAAGAACATTATTTACTTGATTTGGATAATCGCTTCTGCCCGTTCCCATAATAGCATCGTCTCTAACTTCCGCTACCTCTTCCGGAAGGATTTCCGGCGTTGGATTTGCAAGTGCGAAAATGATTGGATTTTTATTCATTGACTTGACCATATCCTGCGTAAGCAGCTTAGCGCGTGAAAGCCCCAAAAACATATCGGCGCCCTTCATAGCGTCTGCGATAGTTCTATCTTTTGTATCTATGGCAAAACAACCTTTATATGCATTAAACTCTTCTCTGCCTTTATATATTACACCTTTTGAATCTACCATAACTATATTTTTTGCGCCTAAGGCTTTATACATTTTAGCGCATGCCGTGCCTGCCGCACCCGCCCCTAAAACTACTATTTTCATATCGGCAATATTTTTACCGCTAATCTCAAGTGCGTTTATAAGTCCGGCACTTGTTATAATCGCCGTTCCATGCTGGTCATCATGCATAATAGGGATATCTACCGCATTTTGCAGCTTAGTCTCTATTTCAAAACATTCAGGAGCTTTTATATCTTCTAAGTTTATACCGCCGAATGTCGGTGAAATAGCGCGGACAATCTCCACAAATGAGTCTATATCGTGAGCATCTATCTCAATATCAAAAGAGTCTATATCTGCAAATTTTTTAAATAAAACCGCTTTGCCTTCCATAACAGGTTTTCCTGCTACAGGACTTATTTTGCCAAGTCCTAAAATAGCCGTGGAGTTTGTAATAACTGCAACCAAATTTGACTTATTGGTATATGCATAAGCTAAATCATTATCTTTTTCTATCTCAAGACAAGGAATGGCAACGCCTGGTGTATAAGCCATGCTCAAATCTCTTGAGCTTTCACATTGAGATTTAATATTAACCCCTATTTTTCCACCTATATGGTAGTCCAAAACCTCTTGTTCCGTTATTTTACTCATTTTCAATACCTTTCTTTTCTATGAAGTCTATAAATTTATCAAGTCGCGATAAAACAGTTTTTAATCCTATAACGTCCATAACTTCGAATATAGACGGACTGACAGATGAACCCGTAAGCGCTATGCGGATAAGTTGGGCAATGTCTTTTAATTTAAGAGCATTCTTTTCCAAAAACTCATTTGTCACATTCTCAAACCCGCCGTCATACTCTTTTAAAAACGCAGCATAATTTTTCAAATGTGTCACACCCAAAGCCGTTACAAACTTTTTTACAGCATGTTCGTCATATGAGAGAGGCTCATCTATTATAGCTTTTGCCATCTGTACAAATTGAATTATTGTCTTTGCGCGCTCTCTTAGCATATCTGCTAAAAATTCAGCATTTTTATCATCCCTCATATCGAGCCCGAAATTCAAAGCCTCATTCCAAAGTCTCTGCGAAGGAGCGTTTTTAATATAGCAGGCGTTAAGCCACTCAAGTTTTTGTTGATTATAAGATGAAGCAGAAGCGTTTATATTGTTCGGATTAAAAAGTTCTATCATCTCTTTTAGCGAAAATATCTCCTGATCTCCGTGACTCCAGCCAAGACGCACCAAAAAATTCAAAAGCGCCTCGCTTAGATAGCCCATATTTTTATACTCCATCACATCAGTCGCACCGTCTCTTTTTGAGAGTTTTTTACCTTGCGGATTATTTATCATCGGTACATGAAAAAACTTTGGTATTCTAAAACCTAAAGCTTCATAAAGAACTATCTGCTTTGGAGTGTTTGAGAGATGGTCATCTCCTCTTATAACATCTGTTATACCCATAAGTGCATCATCAATTACGACTGTAAAATTATATGTAGGCGTGCCGTCACTTCTAGCTATTATAAAATCATCTAAAATATCTTCAGCTTTAAAACTAATGCGCCCTTTTACGCCGTCTTCAAATGCTATTTCACCGCTTAAAGGAGCTTTTATACGCACTACGGGCTCTATGCCCAAAGGCGGCTCTCCTTCAAAATCTCTATATTTACCGTTATAGCGCGGACGCTCTTTTTTGGCTGTCTGCTCTTCGCGCAAAGCGTCTAACTCTTCTTTGCTCATATAGCAGTAATAAGCTTTTTTCTCTTCTAAAAGTTTTCGAACATACTCTTTATACAAATCAAATCTTTGAGATTGATAAATTATCTCTCCATCATACGAAAGCCCCGTCCATTTGAAAGCCTCTTCTATGGCTTGTGCCGCTTCGAGCGAGTTTCTTTTAAGGTCGGTATCTTCAATGCGAAGCAAAAACTTTCCGCCGTTTCGCTTTGCCCAAAGGTAACTGTAAAGCGCTGTTCTAAGTCCTCCGATATGCAAGTATCCCGTCGGAGAGGGGGCAAATCTTGTAATAATCATAAGAAGTCCTATTATTTATCAACAAATATCACGATTATTTTTCATTCTATTTGATTGATTACTAAAAAAATGCTAATATTGCAATTTTTAAGTGCGGTATTATATTGATTTTTACTTAATAAAGGATTATAGTGATGCTCAAAAAAAGTTTTCTATCGGCTCTTTGCGGACTTTTCCTAAGTGTTGGCGCAAATGCGGCTTTAGTAGACGCGGTATCAGTTGTTGTAGATAATGAACCTATAACTATGTATGAGATATACAGACTCTCAAAGCAGTTTAATATCCCGACAAGAGAAGCTTTAGAAGCTTTAATAATGGAAAAATTGGAGTTGTCACAGATAAAGCAGATGAATATACAAGTGGACGATTTTGTATTAAATCAGCAGATAGAGGCGATAGCAACTAAAAATAATATGAGTGTTCAAAATTTTTACAGTGCACTTTTAAGAGAGGGTATTCCAGCGGATACTTACAGGTCTGAATTAAAGCAAAAACTACAGCGTGATAAACTCTACCAGTACATTCTAAGCAGTAAATATGAGAATATAGACGAAGATAAATTGCTTGTTTATTATAATAACAATCCAATAGAGTTTACAAGATTTGAGAGTTTTGATGTTATAAAAATAGAAGGAGCAAATGCGGATGATATCGCAGCTGTCTTTTATGATGACAAAAAAACAGACGAAGCACAAACCGATAATCTAATCATCGAAGCCGAAGATAACAAAACAGCAGACAGCACACAAGTCAGTGATAATCAAACGGATAATTTAACAAACAATGCAAGCCTTTACAGCAGCACTAAAGAACAAAACGTAACGCGCTCTTACGTACAGATTTTAAGCATAGACGAAGACCCGAAAATAGTTGCTTTACTGTCGAAATTAGAAGTAGGAGAACGCACGCCTATTGTACCGGCAGATGACGGATTTGCAACATACATAGTAGTCTCCAAAAACGGCAAAAGCGTTATCCCGTTTGAACAGACAAAAAACGCTATCTTGACAAAACTCTCATCCACTCAAGAAAGTACAATTATAAAAGAGTATTTTGAAACCGTAAAGGCAAGAGCAAGCATTACGATAATAAGATTGCCTTAAGTTCATGAGGCGCGCATAAGCGCGCCTGTTTTTTAATGATTTGACAGATAATTTGTATCGTAGTTATTGTCTATAAAGTCTTGATTTTCCATCATTTTTTGATGAAACGTTTTAGTGCAGCTGATACCCTCAATCGTAAGTTCGCTTAATGCTTGCTTCATTTTTGCTATAGCGCGCGTTCTGTCTTCACCCCATACGATAAGCTTACCTATCATGGAGTCATAGTAAGACGGCACAACATAACCTTGATAAGCGTGCGAATCCATTCTCACATTTCTGCCGCCTGGAGTTATATATTTGCTGATTTTGCCTGGACTTGGTATAAATCTTACAGGGTCTTCGGCAGTTATTCTGCATTCTATAGAGTGTCCTTGCAGTTTGATACTTTCTTGAGACGGAAGTTTTTCGCCTTCAGCTACTCTTATCATCCATTCGATTATATCAAGCCCGCTTACCATTTCACTCACGCAGTGCTCTACCTGAAGCCTTGTATTCATCTCCATAAAATAGAAATTTTTATTTTCATCTACTAAAAATTCAAATGTTCCCGCACCTTCATAACCAATAGCCTGCGTAGCGCGTATAGCGGTATCATGTAACCTTTTTCTTGTATCTTCGTCTAATAAAATTGCCGGTGACTCTTCTATAAGCTTTTGATGCCTTCTTTGCATAGAGCAGTCGCGTTCTCCAATATGGATAGCATTTCTATATTTATCGCCCATTACCTGTACTTCTATGTGGCGCGGTTTTTTAATAAACTTCTCCATATATAAAGTGCCATCGCCAAATGCTGTTATTGCTTCGCTCTCAGCCGCAAGATAAAGTTTTTCCAAATCCTCTTTGCGCTCAACCACTCTCATACCGCGCCCGCCGCCGCCGGCAGCTGCTTTAATGATGACAGGGTAACCTATCTCGTCTGCATTTTTGTATGCGTCATGTAAATCAATAAGCGCTCCGTCACTGCCGGGAATTACAGGAACACCCGCTTTTTTCATAACGTCCTTGGCTTTTGACTTATCACTCATCATTATCATAGCATCCGCGCTGGGACCTATAAATTTTATCTTATGATGTTCACAAATTTCCACAAAATTTTGATTTTCACTAAGAAAACCGTAACCTGGAAATATAGCGTCACACTCACTGATTTCGGCTGCTGAAATAATTGACGGAATACTAAGATAGCTTTGTGAAGATTTTTCACCTCCTATGCAAATGGATGCATCGGCAAGCTGTAAATAAAGTGCGTCTTTATCTGCCGTAGAATAAACTGCAATAGCTTGTTTACCCATCTCCTTTATCGTTCGTATAGCCCTAAGGGCAATTTCGCCGCGATTGGCAATCAGTATCCTTTTGATTGTGCTCATTATAGCTTCTCCACGCTAAACAGCGGCATATCAAATTCGACAGGCTGTCCGTCCTCAACTAAAATATCTACTATTCTGCAATCAAACTCAGCATCTATCTCATTCATAATTTTCATAGCTTCTACGATAGCTATAGGCTGTCCTTTTTTTACAACGCTTCCGATTTTAACAAACGACTCTGCTCCTGGGGATGGAGCTTTATAGAATGTGCCTACCATCGGGGATTTAAAAGTAGGAAGAGAGCTTTTAGGCGGCTCTGCACTCTCCTCTTTTGATTTTGACTGGATAGCTGCCGCTTGAGGAACTACCGTAACAGATTGTATACTTTCGCCCGTAAACGGCTGCAAAGAGGTCTCTTTTCGCATATCTATACAAAAATCACCTTCTGTTATTTTGAGTTTTGTCATACTGCTCTTATCAAAGATACGTATCAACTCTTTAATATTTAAGTCCTGTTTATTCATACCTTTATCTCCTGTTATTTTTACCGCAGAAAGCAATGCGCGATAATGATGTGTTATAATAGCACACTTCATTATAACTTGTTCTTAAGGATAAATATGGGACTGAAAGCAGATAGTTGGATAAGAGAAAAGTCTTTGAAAGAGAAGATGATAGAGCCGTTCGAGAGCGGGCAAATCGGCTCAAAAGTCGTAAGTTACGGCGTAAGCAGCTACGGCTATGATATAAGAGTAGGCAGAGAATTTAAGATATTTACCAATGTGAACTCCACAGTTGTTGATCCTAAAAATTTTGAGGATAGAAATATTGTTGATTTTGTGGGCGATATATGTATTGTTCCGCCGAACTCCTTTGCTCTTGCCAGAACCGTCGAATATTTTAGAATACCAAAAAATGTTCTCGCCATATGTCTTGGCAAAAGCACCTATGCAAGATGCGGCATTATAGTAAATGTAACGCCTTTTGAGCCGGAATTTGAAGGGCATATTACGATAGAGATTTCAAATACCACACCTCTTCCGGCTAAAATTTATGCCAATGAGGGTATCGCTCAAGTGCTCTTTTTTGAAGGCGATACTCCGTGTGAAATTACCTACAAAGACAAAGCAGGCAAATATCAGGGGCAAACAGGCATAACGCTTCCGAAAATTTTAAAGTAAGCAATTTATTTGCCCAATTTATCCAATAGTATCTTTTTACCTATCTCAACGCCGGGCTGGCTGTATGTATCAACTTCGAGCAGCAACCCGCATAAAGAGGTTAAAAGTTCAAAATAGTAGATAAGATAGCCTGCGTGAAAAGCGTCGGCTCTTTCTATTGCTATCTCGTCGGTAATAACACCCTCATTTATAATACTCTTCATTGTGGCGAGCGCTTGTTCATTCAAAAGTGCAGCCGCACTGATACCTTTTTTGATATCGGCTTTTTCTATATATTTTAGCGAAATATCTGGAATCAGCATATCGTCTGACATATTTTCTACCCTTATAAACGTTACGCTTTTATCTTTGGGTCCTTCTACTATGAGTTGTAAAAATGAGTGCTGATCTATTGCGCCTATAAGCCCAACAGGAGTTAAACCTACACATTTACTGCCCTTTTTTTTACCGAGAGATTCAGCCCATAACTGCACATACCACGCATTAAACTCACGAAATATATCGGAATATGAAAATAATACATTGATATTTTGTCCGCCTTTTATGGTGTAAGCTATAGCTTTTTTCAAAAGTGTGGTTGATTTTTGTGTGAAAAACTCATTTTTACACTCTGCTGCACCTCGTAAAAGTTTTGTCGTATCTATACCGCAAAGCGTTAAAGGCACAATACCCACCGCACTTAATACAGAAAACCGCCCGCCGACATTTTTTGGCACTAAAAAGCTTTTCAATCCGTACTCATTTGCAAATTTATTGAGAGCGGAACCCTCGTCTGTGATAACGGCAAAGTACTTGCCAAAACATTTATTGTTCGGGAAAATCTCAAAATGCACCATAACAATTTTAGCGATAGAAATAGTATCGAGTGTAGTTCCGGATTTTGATACAAGAAAAAAAAGGCTCTCTTCAAGTTTTATGCGTTGAAGCGTTTTTTTGATAGTGATAGGGTCAATATTTTCCAAAAAATAAAGATTGGGCGTATCTGCTTTTTTTTCGTGATAAAGCATGGAATACAAAGCTTTTGTTCCTAAAGAACTGCCGCCAACACCAATAACAACAATATTTTGTATATTTTGTATCTTGCGGCCCCATATGTTTATATCGGAAAGCAAATTTTCATTTTCAATTGGCAGACTGTAATAACCGACTTGATTTGAATCATACTCTGTGAATATTTTATTACGAAGCTCTTCGATTTTTTGCGTATCTGATATATCAAAAAAAAGTCTATTTGCGAACAATTTGCCTCTCCCTCATTTTTTAAGATTAAAATCTGTTATTGTATATAATTTTAACTTTACTTTGCAAATTTTTTAGGTAGTTTTTGTTAAAATCAGCCAATGCAGACATTAAAAGATGTAAATTTTTGCCGATATGAAGTTAAAAAATCAATTTTTATAGCTTTCGCAGCACCCATCAATGAATTTGACGTTTTACACACAAAACTTAAGACCGAACATCATAAAGCCGCTCACATTGTCTGGGCATGCAGAGTTTTAAATAAATACAATCAAATAGCAGAAAACGGCAGCGACGACGGCGAACCAAAGGGCACATCAGCCCAGCCGATACTTAATGTTTTAATAGGTGCTGAGTTTATAAATGTATGTGTTTTGGTTGTGCGTTATTTTGGCGGCATAAAACTTGGCACAGGAGGACTTGTAAGAGCTTACGGTACAGCGGCAAAGATGGTTTTGGACGAAGCAAAAGCATATCTTTATGAACAAAAAGAGGAGTTTATATTTTCTTGCAAATACGCTTTTGTACCGCGTGCCGAACACTTTTTGCAAAAACTTGGCATAGAGTTCAAGGATAGAGTATTTGAATCCAATGAAGTTATTTGGCGCCTTCAATTGACAGCACATCAAAAAGAGGAACTTACGAACTTTTTAACACAATTTTAACTCATATAATAAATATCGCAACGTCAAATCAGCACGGTAACGAATATTTTGCAAAAGGTTAATTGGTGAATAGCCTAAAATACAGCAATAAATACTTTAATATCTATAACACGCAGACAGATATTTTACAGCATTTGCTAATTGCGGGCAGTGCAGTCTTTTATATTAACTCTTGTAACTATTTAAAAGTTGTAACTCTGCACTATTTCAAACTGTCTTATAAGATTCCATAATGCCGCACTGACAATACCTGCGAAAAGTCCAGCTGCAATATCATCACCGACAACACCAAGCCCGCCTTTAACTTTACGGTCTATATGTCCTATAACGGATGGTTTGAGTATATCAAAAAGTCTGAAAAATATAACGGCCATCAAAAGTTGCACTATACCGACTTGCGAACCAACGGGAGCTAAAAAATCTGCTGAAATACACATCGCCAGCCAAACACCAACAACTTCGTCTATAACTATTTGACTATTGTCGTGTGTATTTGAGGAAGCTTCATAACTGTTGATAACACCTATAGCTATAACGCTTACTAAAACAGTCAATAAAAACAGTGTGCTTACAGGTAAAATTTTTAGTATTCCCCAGCCTAAAATCGCTCCAGCAATTGTTCCTGCTGTACCCGGAGCCTTTGGAAAAAGACCTGAATAAAAAAATGTCAAAAAAACTTTCTGCAAATTCTCTCCTTTTAAGTCAAAGACGTTGTCTGATAAAGCTTCATCAATTCCATATAAAAGTCTTCATCGCCATGCATCTCTATTAGTCCGGTACCCGGAAAAAGGTCATTGTAAATCTGCGCTATATTTTTAAAACGGTTTGGATAAAGCGCGCTTAAGATTATAGCCGATATATCTTTTCGCATTAGCACTGCCGGCGGCAAAATACCCTCTTTCAAAAGCGCAATGAGAGATGAAGAGTTATATTTGATGTGGTGGTGCATACCATGGGGGCAAGTTTTAACACTGACTAGTGTATTGCATTCATTACAAAATACAAAGCGCGATACCACCTCTATATTTGCAGACTCATCACATCCGTCAAGTGATGTTTTAAGACGGTTATTATCGTAATAAAAACCGATACCGTTATGATATTCGCCGACAACTAACGTATCACACCCAAGACATTTGGCAACGATACCGTGAGTGGCGGCATTGGAGCAATCCTCACCGAGAGTGTCACTGTCAAGAGGTATTACCAAAACGCGGTTTTTATGCAGGTAATTATCGACAAAGTATTGGAGTGTTTTTTTGCGCAAAGCAAACGGCAGAAGCTCTTTATACTCTTGCGACTCAAGCAGAAAAATGACAACCAAATCACTCTTTTCAAGCGTTATCCTCACAAGTCTTTCATGCGCTCTGTGAAATGGGTTGGCTACCATTATGATAGCTGACACTTGCACGGCTGACAATTTTGCCTTCACATCCTCAATCTGCTGCTTGATACTTTTTATACAACTTTGATTTTCCAATCTTTTTATGCACGGCGCAGCTTCTTCATTTCTTTTTGATGCCATATCGCTTCCTCCTTTCCCATAAGCTTTTTCTTGACATCCCAAGTTTTTTTGCCAACTCTGTATCGGGCAATTTATCTTGAAAATGCGTCAAGACACTTTTTACATAATCATCGACCGTTAAAATATCTATCTTTTCAAAAAAATTATCGCTTGAACTTATGCAGATAGTTTCATACGGTGCTTCCTCATTCAGGTTTGTGGAGGAGATGATAACTCTTTTATTATCTATAATATTGAAAATTTTACTCTTTTCACTGTTTTTAATCTCTTGCAAATTGACTATATATATCAATTCATGAGGGTCGCTTTTGGCTATTTTATCCAGCGCATTATCCGATGAAAGCGATATAAAATTAAACTGTTCGCCAAATTCTTTGACATAATTAAACACAAGAGCATCTGCATAAGTTTGCAAAGAGCTTGTGATAAGCAGCGGAGAGGTAATCTTTTTTGAAATATTCTCTTTTGGTTTTTTGCTCAAAAAGAGGTTGATTGTGTAGTCATTAAGCATTTTATTCTCGCCCAAAAGCTTTTTATGAAGCTGTAAATGCTGTAGTTTTCTAAGGAGTTCTTCTATCATGAAAGGCTTTTGGATATAATCGCTAGCGCCCGCTTTGATGGGATTTAGTATTGTATCAGAGCTTATGTATGAGATAAGCAGAATAATAATAGAGTTTTTATGCTTTTCAATGATAGGATAAAAATTCTGACCCGATATATTTGTAGAGAGCAGCACGGCGTCATACTTATCATTTTTCAAGGCATCCTTGATATTTGTAACTATTTCGCAAGTATATCCCGCTTCTAAAAGCTTGGTTGAAATACTTTGCGCCAAATATACTTCGTTTTCAACGATTAATATTTTCATTTGTCGTCCAATCATAATATTTAAGAGTAGCCACAGCTTGCGCGGCAATACCCTCTTCGCGTCCTACAAAACCCATATTTTCGGTTGTCGTAGCTTTTATGCCGATATGCACAGGCGATATATTCAAAATATGCGCCAGCCTTTTTGATATAGCTTGCTTAAACGGCGAGATTTTAGGTTTTTGCGCAATAATCGTAATATCGCAGTGAACAATCTCAAATCCCACCCGTGTCAAAAACAGCACAACAGTCTCAAGCAGTTTAACAGAATTTACATCTTTATATTTTATATCGGTGTCAGGAAACCACTCCCCTATATCACCGGCTCCAGCCGCTCCCAGCAGCGCATCTGTAAGAGCATGTATTAAAACGTCCCCGTCAGAATGAGCTTTAAGACCATAATTATCTTCTATCTTAACGCCTCCAAGATACATGGCTTTGTTCTCTTCATATTGGTGAACATCAAAACCAATACCTGTAAACATTGCAGATGATGGCGGCAAGAGTGATAATAAAGGACTGTTTTTAGAGTCTATAAGCGTTAATTTTTCAGCTCTTACATCGCCCAGGATATACTTAACATTTCCGCCGTATGCATTTACCGCGCTGCTCTCATCGGTAAATTCGCCTCCTTTCAAAAGTGCTTCTTTTAAAATCTGCGTTTTTGACAGCTGCGGTGTTTGGATAAGTTTGACTTTATCTCGGTTAATAACATTTTCTTCATATATTACCGTATCGGTTACAGGCAGATATGGCACAATAATATCCGCATTTCCTGCCTCCTCCAACAATCTTAAAGCAAGAGACTGCGGTACGGCGCACCTTGCCGCATCGCTTACCAGAACATATTCGCTTTGTATATATTGGAGCGCATTGGAAAGAGAATTTTGCCTTGTTGTACCACCTTTGATGATTTTATAATCACAAAATTTATACATATACGCCAACTCTTCAGCATTTCCTGTTACTATTATATCCTTGAAAGCATAGCTTGAAGCAAGCGAATCTGTTACGCTGAGCCACAGTGGTTTGTCGCCGGAACGCAGCCACTGTTTTTTGGCTTTCGCTTTGAAACGACTTGATTCGCCCGCACTTAATATTATTAACGATATATCAAGCAATTTCGCGTCCTTATGTTAAAGTGTTACGATATTATACAGCTCAAAAGCTTTTTTTTATCTTTTTTGTGTTACATTTTTGCTTATTGAAGATTACCCAATATTTGGCGGTTTTTGCCTTTTTTGGCAATTTATAATAGGCTTTTAATTAAACAAGTGTGAAAAACCGATACATTTTTTAAAGAGAGGATTGTGTGTTAAACGAGAGTGAAGTAAAAAAGCTGCTGAATTCTGTTACTTATCCTGACTTCAAGAAGGATATAGTAGCGTTTGGCTTTATAAAAAAGATTGAAATAAAAGAAGATAAAGCTGTTGTGTTGTTAGAAATACCGTCTGCTAATCCTGAAGTTGCTTCGAAAATCAAAACCGATGCGGCGGAAGTTTTGCATCAAAACGGAATAAAAAGCGAGATAATTATAAATCAGCCAAAACAACCCGAAATCAAAAGCAATTCCAAATCCGGCAAAAACATAGCTCCGAATATTAAAAATTTTGTCATGATAAGTTCCGGCAAGGGTGGCGTAGGCAAATCTACAACAACTGTAAATCTTGCCTTGGCTCTTGTAGAGCAAGGTAAAAAAGTCGGAATCTTAGACGCCGATATTTATGGTCCGAATATTCCGCGAATGCTGGGAGTTGCTGATGAAAAGCCTGAGGTTAGCGGCAGTAAATTAAAACCGTTGAAAGTTTACGGACTCGAGATGATGAGTATGGGCGTTTTGATGAGCGAGGGGCAGTCCTTGATTTGGCGCGGTGCGATGATTATGAAAGCTATAGAACAGCTTTTAGGCGATATCTTGTGGAGTGATTTAGATGTGCTTTTCATAGATATGCCGCCCGGAACCGGCGACGCACAGCTGACTTTAGCTCAAAGTGTGCCGATTACTTGTGGGGTTTGCGTCACCACACCGCAAATTGTGGCGCTTGATGACGCAAAAAGAAGTCTTGATATGTTTGAAAAATTGCATATCACAGTGGCAGGCATTGTGGAGAATATGAGCGGGTTTATATGTCCGGATTGCAACACGGAGTATGATATATTCGGGCAAAAAACCGGAGCACAAATTGCCAAAAGATATAATACTTCCGTTTTAGCCGAAATTCCAATAGAGCCAAAGATAAGAGAGGGCGGAGATAACGGAAAGCCTGTTATAATATTTCATTCAGACACAATAAGTGCAAAACGCTACAAAGAAGCAGCTTTGGCTTTGTGGCAAAAGATAGATGGACTAAGCGGCGACAACAGCACCATTCAACCCGTATCGTCAAAGGCAGCATGCGGTGCAAATTAATTTAAAGGGTATTCAATGAAACCGATAGAGAGCGAAAAAAAGTTTAAAGAGTACGCAGCCAAGATAAAAAAGATAGATGGCTACCGTGAACCAATTGGCTTTGGTATAGCCAGAGTTGACAGAGGACAGTTGCATAACGAAAAGATTTTGCAAGCAACTTATCCTGTGGTAAACTGGAAGGAAAATTATGTCTCCGCTGCTGCTTTCATAGGCGCTTTGAGAGAGAGTGAAATTGAAGTGGATTTTAGCGGAAGTGAATTTGTCTGTGATGTGAAAAAGAAATTTGTAAAAAATGCAATCAACATCTTCAATATCTATCTAAAAGAAGCATACGGCACCGCTCACTTAAATACACAGGTAATAAAAACGCTTTATAGAATATCACAAGACGAGGGTTTAGAAAACAATTTTAGGATAGTTTTTTTATTTGAGGATAGCAAATGTAAATCCATAGAGAGCGTCTATCTTAAACTATATGCCCTCTCTCTTGGCAAAGCACCTCTTCGCTCATTGAATCTCGACGGTATATTCGGGCTTTTGGAAAATGTTGCTTGGTGCGTCAATGTGCCGATAGAGCTTGATTGGCTCAAAGCAAATGAGATAGAGTTGAAGTTGGAAGGCTCATATCCGTTTATAAACGCAGTTGATAAGTTTCCACGTTTTTTACAGCACGTCATACCGGAAGAAAATGTACGCATAATGGATGCTTCAAAGGTTAGAATGGGAGCGTATTTGGCAAAAGGAACAGCTTTAATGCCCGGAGCCAGTTATATCAATTTCAATGCCGGAACAACCGGCGCTGTGATGGTCGAGGGACGTATAAGTTCATCCGTAACAGTTGGCGATGGAAGCGATATCGGAGGCGGAGCCAGCATACTCGGAGTACTTAGCGGCACGAACGGCAATCCTGTATCTATTGGTAAAAACACTCTGCTTGGCGCAAACTCCGTTACTGGCATACCACTTGGCGACGGCTGCATCGTAGATGCTGGAATAGCTGTTCTTGAAGGCACAAAAATATTTATATCAAAAGAGCAGATGGAGCTTATACTCGAAACAAATCCGAAATTTAAATTTAAGCAAAAAGAGAGTAATGGCGGATATATCTTTAAAGCCGCAGAGTTATCAAATTTAAATGGATTGCACTTTAGAAGAGACAGTCAAACTGGTATGATGACAGCTAGCAGGTCAAATAGAAAAGTGATTTTAAACGCTGATTTGCATTGAATTTTTGCAAAAGATATTTAAGCTTATCCATAAAACAAGTGCGGATGACAAAACTGTCTGTTCTTTCTGACAGTCCGCCTTGTTGTTATCCCAATATAAGCAGCAATAAACATCATTTTTGATAAAAAAATTATTTAAGATGATGG
>JAIRKW010000127.1 GCA_031259875.1 Campylobacteraceae bacterium | reverse complement strand
GAAAATTTTTCTTGAAGTTTTGGCAAAATTTCATCTGCTATCTCTTTGTGCACCAAAAGTGTTTCAAGAGCATTGCAAGCGCTTGGTCTGCTGCATTTGGCATTTACGGCTATATCTATCGCTTTTTTTATATCGGCTTCATTGTCTATATATACATGACATACGCCTTTGTCATGCTTGATAACGGGGATTGTTGAGTTTTTGCTGATGAAATTTATAAGTGACTCTCCGCCTCTTGGTATGATAACATCAACATATTTGTCCATTTTGATTAACTGTGCCACGCCTTCTCTTGAAGAATCAGGAAGTAATGAGACGGCTTCAATGGGTAAATCAAACCTTTGAAGAGCTTCTTGAATAGCGGTTACTATAGCCTTGTTGCTTCTTTCAGCCTCTTTTCCGCCCTTTAAAACGCATATATTTCCGCTTTTAAAGCAAAGCGCAGCTGTGTCGCTTGTAACATTGGGGCGGCTTTCGTAAATGATACCCACAACGCCTATAGGCGTAGTTACTTTTTCTATCCTAAGTCCATTTGGTACTACCCAGCCATCTAATACTCTTCCTAGAGGCTCTCTTAGAGTGGCGATTTCTTCGACAGCTTTTGACATAGCTTCAATGCGCCCTTGATTTAATTTAAGTCTGTCTATCATAGAGAAGCTAAGATTGTTATTTTCGGCATGTTTTAAATCCAATGCATTCGCGCCTATAATTGCGGAATGGTTTTGCCTTATAGAGTTTGCGAATTCACGTAAGACTTTTGTTTTAAATGATGGTTTTAGATTGGCAATTATTTTGGCTGCGCTTTTTGCCTTTGTTAAAAAATTTTCCATAATCTCTCCTTTAATGTGTGCTGTAAAAATTAATTGTAGCTTTTTTTGCCTTTTAAGCGGTTTATATTTCATTCCTTGAAAATCTTTTTAAAAAAGCCGTATTTAAAACATCATTGGCTAAAATAAAAGCTTGTTTTTTAAAAGATTTTAAATGTGTGAGAATAAAGTATGCAAAAACCATTGTTAATTGAAATTGGCGTAGAGGAGCTGCCTGCTATACCATTTTTAAAAGAGCTGCCGAATATCAAGACAAAATGGAGCAAGATTTTAGAAGCAAACGAACTTTACAGCGAATTCGATTTTTTTTATACTCCAAGACGCCTTGTTTTTTGGCATAAAAATTTTTTGCTCAAACAGCCAAATCATTTTGAAGAGTTTTTTGGTGCGCCTGAAGAGAGTGCTTTTGTTAACGGTGAGCCGACAGCAGCGGCTATAGGTTTTGCTAAAAAGTGCGGTGTTGAAATAGATAAACTTGAGCGTGCACAAAAGGGTGATAGAAAAGTTTTATATTATAAAAAAGACATTGAAGGTAAAGAGTCTAAAGAGTTGCTGGAAAAAATATTGGACGACTTTTTAAAATCGCTGAATTTTGGCAAATCCATGCGTTGGGGAAATTGTGAAGAGAGTTTTATTAGACCCATAAGATGGCTTACTGTGATGCTTGGAGACGAAGTGCTTCAACTTCAGCTTTTTGGTGTCAAATCAAACAGCTTCACATATCCTCATCGTTCGCTTACATCAAACAAATTTACATTCAGCAGTGTCGGAAATTATTTTGAAGAGTTGGTAAGAGGCTTTGTTGTGCTCTCGCAAGATGAGAGATATGAAAAGATAATCAATCAAATAGAAGCTCTTGAGGCTATAAGTGATATAAGTGTAGAAAAAGATAAAGAGTTATTGAAAGAGGTTGTTGCCATCACTGAACACCCGACTGTTTTGATGGGAAATTTTGACGAACTGTTTTTGAAATTGCCGCCGGAAGTTATCATAACATCCATGAAAGAGAATCAACGCTATTTTCCGGTATTTGAAAACGACAAATTAAGCAATCATTTCGTGTTTGTCTCAAATGCTGTCAGCAACGACTATATTTTGATTGTCAAAGGAAATGAGAAAGTTTTGCAGGCAAGACTTAGCGACGCGCTCTTTTTTTACGAAAACGATTTAAAAAAAGGGTTGCAAACCGAAGGTCTGAAATCCATAGTTTTTATCGAAGGATTGGGTTCGCTGTATGATAAATCGCACAGAGAAGAGCGAATAGGCACATATCTTGCAAATGTTAATAAAAAAGTATTTTTTGCGCAAAGAGATGACTTGAATGAAGAAGAGCTCGGCGCACTTTTAAGCAGGGCTTTGATTTTGGCGAAGGCTGATTTATTAAGCGAAATGGTAGGAGAATTTCCGGAACTTCAAGGCATTATCGGATATTATTACGCTTTAGAGGCTAAAGAAGATAAAACATTAGCATTGTCATTAAAAGAGCAGTATTTGCCAAACAGTGAAGACAGCGCGCTTCCAAGTACTATTTTTAGCGCAATTGTTGCTGTCAGCAATAAAATAGATTCCCTCATGGCTCTTTTTAGCATAGGTAAAATTCCTACAGGCACAAAAGATCCGTTTGCTTTGCGCCGCGCCGTAAATGGTGTGATAAAGATAGTTTTAAAATATAATCTGAAATTTAATATAAGAACAGTTTTTGCAGAACTTAGCGCGCTTTATGCGCCTTTTGACATATTGCAGTTAGAGAGCTTTTTTATAGAGAGGCTTTATCAACTCTTTGACAAAGTCAATCCGTCTATTATAACTGCTGTTGTTGAAGGCGGCGAGAGAGATATAGTAGAGATTGCCGAAAAGATAGAGGCACTGAAAAATATCACTCAAGAAGAGAGTTTCAAAGATGTTTTTTCAACATTCAAAAGAGTTGCCAATATCATAAAAGATGTAAATTGTGATGCCGAACACACCGTGTATGAAGTACTTTTGCAAGATGAAGCCGAAAAGACGCTTTATGAAGCATATATCAAAACAGTGTCCAAAGAGTATGAAAATTTTAACGAGAAACTAAGAGCGCTTTTTGCCCTAAAACCTTCTATAGATATGTTTTTTGATAATGTCATGGTCAATGTGGAAGATCAAAAAATCAAACAAAATCGCTTAAATATCATAGCTTCTATCTATAAAGCGTTCAAATCTATCGCGGATATCAAAGAGATTAGTGTGTAAGATTAATTGATAAATGTGCATCCTAAGGAGGTGAGTAAGATTAGGTTTGATTTTACACTCCCGAAGTGAAGGACTTAATCAAATTTGTGTTGTTTAATATGCCACATGCAAATTGTTCAGATAATATAAAAGTATTTATTTTAAATAATTAAATGATTTAGATGTTCTCTAAAGGCGAATTGGTTATGACACATTTGCTGCAAGCTGCAGTTTGAGTACATCGGGTAATTTTAATATGGTTAGGCAATATGGCATATATACGAACGCTCGTCATCAAATGGGTAGTTTGATTTTACTTTCTCTTCTTAAGATGAGCGTTGAAGACGCATAAATGGAGTAAAGCCGTAACTATATAGATTTTATATTTTATTGTTTGTTGCTGCTAACAAAGATGAAGTTATCGCCCCTGAAATAAAATACGATAACTATTCTTTTTTATATTGCTATTTTCAAAAACAGATAGAGGTTGTCATTTTGCTGCATTTTTTGTAATTTGGAAATATGATTTGTTCCAAATGTTTTTTACTTCTAAATAAGTTAACTTTTTTGGCTTTCGAATTCCAGCTTTTACTTTCAAGTCTTATGCTTGAGATATTGTGACAAAATGATAAAGAAACAGTGCACCCCTTTAAACATTATAATTTAAAAGCAGTTTTTTTAATCTCTTTCATAAATAGATTTTGCTAAAATAACGGTTTTAATTTGCATCTTTATCAAGGATATTTATGGGCAATATAAAGGCGAAAGTGTGGCGTTTTGGCGACAATATAGACACGGATTTAATCATTGCGGCGCGTTACTTAAACACATCAGAGCCAAAAGAGTTGGCAAAGCATGTCATGGAAGATGCAGACCCTGATTTTGTTAAAAAGTTAAATGAGGGCGATGTGATAGTAGCAGGTGAAAATTTTGGCTGCGGAAGCAGCCGCGAACATGCTCCCATAGCACTTAAGGCTGCTGGAGTAAGCGCTGTTGTAGCAAAGAGTTTTGCAAGAATTTTTTATAGAAACTCTTTTAATATGGGACTTCCTATATTTGAGCTTGCGGAAACTGACAATATAAAAGAGGGCAGTGAGATAGAGATAGACTTGAATGCGGGAGATATCAAAGATATAACTGCGAAAAAAACTTATAAATTCGTACCCATTCCGCCGTTTATGCAAGAACTTGTAAATGCGGGCGGACTTATAAAATATGCACAAAAAAAGATGAAGGCAAAATAATGAAACATTACAAAATAGCTTTGATAAAAGGCGACGGTATTGGTCCAGAGATAATTGACGAAGCTGTTAAGGTATTGGACGCTGTGAGTTCAAAAGAGGATTTTGAGATAACTTACAACGATTTTCTAATGGGCGGCATAGCTATAGATGTCAAGGGCGAGCCGCTGCCGCAAAAGACAATTGACGGGTGTTTAGACTCTGACGCTGTACTGTTTGGTGCGATAGGCGGTGAGAAATGGGATAAACTGCCGCGCGAGAAAAGACCTGAAAGCGGACTTTTGAAACTCCGCAAAAGTCTTGGAGTATTTGCAAATTTGCGCCCTACGACGGTATTTGATGAACTCATAAATGCCAGCACTTTAAAACATGAAGTTGTAAAAGGTGTAGATTTGCTTGTCGTAAGAGAACTCATAGGCGGCATATATTTCGGACAGCCAAGAGCAAACGACGGAAACAAAGCGTACAATACTATGGTTTACGAAAAAGAGGAGATAGAGAGGATAGCCCGTGTGGCTTTTGAAACGGCACAAAAAAGGTCAAAAAGAGTCTGCTCTGTTGATAAGTCAAATGTCCTTGAAGTCAGTCAGCTATGGCGCGATACGGTAGAAGAGATATCAAAAGACTATGAAGATGTATCTTTGTCTCACATGTATATAGATAATGCCTCTATGCAGCTTATAAGAAATCCAAAACAGTTTGATGTGATACTCACAAGCAATCTTTTCGGCGATATATTAAGCGA
>JAIRKW010000010.1 GCA_031259875.1 Campylobacteraceae bacterium | reverse complement strand
GGATATGAAATCTTGGGTTTTTACCATTCGCACCCAGACCATCCGTCTGCCCCTTCAAAGTATGATTTAGACCATGCATGGCCGTTTTACTCATACATAATAGTATCCGTTGAAAAGGGCGAAGCAAAACTGCTCACATCATGGGAGCTTGAAAACGACAGAACGAAATTTAATCAAGAAATAATAAACAAAGGAGAATAGATGGCTGTTACTATTTTGATACCAACGGCTTTAAGGCAGTTTACGCAAAATTTTTCAGAAGTTGAGATTGAGGCTTTGAGCGTAGAAGAGGCTCTTAAAAAACTAAAAGGGTTATATCCTGATTTGGAAAAGCATATTTTTGCCGACGATAACACTCTTCGCAATTTCGTAAATGTTTACGTGAACGAGGACGACATAAGGCAAAAAGATGGCATCAAAACAGCCGTAAAAAACGGCGATACCATTATGCTCATACCTTCCATAGCGGGCGGAACACATGGAATTCTCTAAAGAAGAGATAACAAGATACAGCAGGCATCTTATACTGCCAGAAGTTGGACTTGAAGGGCAAAAACGGCTTAAAAACGCTAAAGTACTGCTCGTAGGAAGCGGTGGTCTGGGCGCTCCTATAGCTTTATATTTGGCAGCAGCAGGCATTGGAACTATTGGAATTGTGGATTTTGATGAAGTAGATGTGAGCAATCTTCAAAGGCAGATTATCCACACTACAAAAGATATAGGACGTCCAAAAATTGCCTCCGCAGCAGATAAAATCAAAGCCATAAATCCACATGTAAAAGTGCTCTCTTTCAATACAAAACTCTCAAGCGGCAATGCTCTTGATATCATCAAAGATTTTGACGCTGTGGCTGACTGCACAGACAATTTTCCTACGCGCTATCTTGTAAACGACGCCTGCGTTATACTGGATAAACCAAGCTTTTATGGCTCAATCTATCGCTTTGACGGGCAGGCAAGCGTATTTTACGCAAGCAAGGGACCTTGTTACAGATGTCTTTACCCCTCTCCTCCTCCGGCTGGATTTGCTCCAAGCTGCGCTGAAGGCGGGGTTTTAGGAGTATTGCCCGGCATTGTAGGCTGCATACAGGCAAATGAGATTATCAAATTTTTATTGGGCGCGAAAGATTTACTCACAGGAAGGCTGTTGACATTTGACGCATGGAAAATAAAATTTAGAGAGTTCAAAATCCAAAAAGATGAAAACTGCCCGATATGCGGTAAACATCCAACCATAAAAGGCTTGATTGATTATGAGGATTTTTGCGGATTGAAGAGTAAAGATGAGGAGATTATAGAGGAGATAAGCGCTGAAGAGCTTAAAAACAGGCTTGAAAACAAAGAGGCGGTAAACATCATAGACATAAGAGAGCCGCATGAATACGCCATAGCAAAACTCCCCAACTCCAAAATAATCCCCCTTGGGCAGGTAGTAAGACGCATGGAGGAGATAGACCCTAAAAACGATACTGTTTTCGTCTGTAAAGTAGGCACAAGAAGCATATATGCAATAAAAGCATTAAAAGAGGCAGGATTTGAAGGGCGTCTTTTTAATCTAAAAAACGGCGTCCTGGCATGGGCGCAGAATGTAGATAAAAAGATGGCTGTATATTAAAAAATTTATTTTGGAGGCACAAAATGGCAAAAGATATTTTGCATGAAGGTTTAAGCGCAGATGCCGCAAGGCAGCTTACAAATGTTACAAAAACAACGGCTCAATTTGAGTCTTTAACGCCAAAATGGCTCACAAGACTGCTTGATTGGAAAGCTTTGGATGCGGCACCATTCCGCGCCAATAAAGTCAAAGAAGGAGAGACCCTGCTTGATGCGTTATGTTCCGAAAAAAACCCTAACGCACCTATACCAAAAGGTTTTATAGATTATGAGACAAAACCAAGAGAGTATGAGTTAAAGAGCGTCTCCACTATCCTTGAGATAAAAACGTCCATAACAGACCTGTACAGCGACCCGTACAACCAAACGGATGAGCAGATAAAACTAACCGTAGAGAGCCTGAAAGAGCGTCAAGAAAGCGAAATCATCAACAATGATGATTATGGACTTTTGAAAAACATACATGACTCTCAAAGGATTCAGACAAGAAACGGCTCTCCGACTCCTGACGATTTTGACGAACTTATATCTAAAGTCTGGAAAGAGCCTTCATTCTTTTTGGCTCATCCAAGAGCGATAGCAGCTTTTGGCAGAGAGTGCACAAGAAGAGGCGTTCCGCCGCCGACAACCACGCTTTACGGCTCTTCGTTTTTAACATGGAGGGGCATTCCGATAGTCCCCACAAATAAACTCTTTGTCGACGGACTCAAAGAACCCAAAAGCAAAGCAGGCAAAACAAATATCCTGCTTATACGAACGGGTGAAAAAAAGCAAGGCGTCATAGGGCTTTATCAAAACAATCTTCAAAATCAGCATTCGCGCGGACTCTCAGTGAGATTTGCAGGCATAAACGACCAGGCAGTAGCCTCTTATCTGCTGTCCATATACTGCTCTGTTGCAATTTTGTCAAAAGACGCTATAGCCGTTCTTGAAGATGTAGATGTGGGCAACTACTATGAATACGTATGAACAAAAAGAGATAGAGTCTAAAATACTAAGCTATTTTCTGGACAATGAGCCTAAAACTGCCGATTTTGAGCCTGTAACCCCAAATGTGGTGTCAAAATATAACAACTACTCTAAAAAAGCAGTTTTTGACGGCTTTTCATTTTTAAGCGATATCCGCCAATTATATGATGAGCAAAAATTTGCCATAACGCCGCAGGTTACATCAAAACAGTTTAAAGACGAAACTGACCTTAGCCGTTACCGCAAAGATTTTCCTATCCTCTCTCGCAGAGTAAATGGAAAAAATCTTATCTGGTTTGACAACGGCGCTACGACACAAAAACCAAAAGCTGTAATAGACAGGCTTGTTTACTTTTATGAGAATGAAAATTCAAATATCCACAGAGGCGCACACACCTTAGCGGCAATTGCTACAGACGCATATGAAGAGGCCAGAGAGATAACAGCCTCTTTTATCAATGCTCCTTCGCCTGATAATATCGTATTTGTAAGAGGCACTACAGAAGGGATAAATCTTGTAGCAAACGCTTTTGGCTGCAAGTATTTAAAAAGCGAAGATGAGATAATCATAAGCCATTTAGAACATCACGCCAATATCGTCCCATGGCAGTTGGTATGTGAAAAAACAGGCGCGAAACTTAGAGTGATTCCTGTTGATGAGAGCGGACAGATAATCTTATCCGAATTTGAAAAACTCATCAACCACCGTACAAAGTTCGTCTCAATCACACATGTATCAAACGCTCTTGGAACTATAGTGCCCGTAAAAGAGGTGGTACAAATAGCTCATGCGCACAACGTAAAAGTACTTGTAGATGCGGCGCAGTCTATATCTCATTTTCCGGTAGATGTTACGGATATAGACGCGGACTTTCTTGTTTTTTCGGGACACAAAATATATGCCCCGACAGGCATAGGAGTATTGTACGGCAAAGAAGACGCGCTAAAAATCCTGCCTCCTTATCAAGGCGGCGGAAATATGATAGCGGACGTTACGTTTGAGCGCACTGTCTATCAAGAAGCGCCTGCCAAATTTGAAGCAGGAACAGGAAATATAGCAGACAGCGTGGGGCTTGGAGCAGCCTTAAAATATGTAAGTGATATCGGTATGGAAAATATAGCAAAATATGAAAGCGAACTGCTTCTTTACGCTGCTTCCAAAATTTCCAGGATAGACGGGGTCAAAATAGTCGGCACAGCTTTAAATAAAGCAAGCGTTCTATCGTTCACGCTTGAAGGATTTACAACCGAGACAATAGGAAAAGCGCTTAATGCAAACGGTATCGCTGTACGCACGGGGCACCACTGCGCTCAACCTATATTAAGACGTTTTGGTTTAGAAAGCGTTGTCAGAGCCACATTTGCTTTTTATAATACTTTTGACGAGATAGACGAGTTTATATCCGTTGTATCAAGCTTGAAAAATCAATAAAGCCGTAGAATGCGGCTTTATGTCATCCTCTAACGATAAACGGCGCGTATATGTTCCACTCCGTCATTCCCGCGCGTTCGGCAATCCACATCAAAAAAATTATTACTCTGTCATTGCGGAGCTGTTTACGGTATGGACAACCTAAAACACCCCATTCGTCATTGCGAGGAGTGTTAACGACGTAGCAATCCAGAGAAATACTTTCCATATATTACAAGTGTAACAATTCAGATATGTAAAGAGTTATATAAAATACTATGATATCTCAATTAAAAAACTGAAATATTTTAAATTTGAATAATAATTTATATTTTTGAGTATTTGTATTTTTTTGAATTATTTCATTGTTTTTTGTTTTTCTGGATTGCCACGTCAGTCGCTATGCTCCCTCCTCGCAATGACGGAAAGAGGGTTTGTCATTCTCTCTACCGAACAACAAACAAAGCGCATACACCCCTTTTCCGTCATTCCTGAATAACAAGTTTCTGCAAGGAAATGCATACGTAAG
>JAIRKW010000106.1 GCA_031259875.1 Campylobacteraceae bacterium | reverse complement strand
TATGTTTGCAGTAGAAATAGTTTTTATAACAAGCCGATTTTCACGGCTTGTCGGGGTAAAAAATTAAATCATTTCTCCAAAGCAGCTTTTACTTTGGTGGCTATCGCACTGAAACTCTCAGCGTCATTCATAGCCAAATGTGCCAAAATCTTTCTGTCAAGTTCTACATTGGCTTTATTTAAGCCATTGATAAATCTTGAATAACTAATACCGTTTAGTCTGCATGCGGCATTGATTCTTGTTATCCAAAGTCTTCTAAAATCTCTTTTTTTAGCACGTCTGTCGCGGTATGCGTAAACTAAACTTCTTTCTAACTGCTCTTTTGCTTTTCTAAAGTGTTTTCTTCTTCCGCTGAAAAAGCCTCTTGCTAACTTTAAAACCTTTTTGTGTCGTCTTCTTCTGACGATACCTGTTTTTACTCTTGCCATCTACTCTCTCCTTAACCTTATGGTGTCCGTTCATTCGGAACTTACCCTATATATAGGGGGATTTATAAAATTAAATGATTTAAAAAATCAAAAACTAAAATTAGTGTGAATTAACTCTGACAAAGCATTATTTTGATAGATTTCTCATTTGTGCTATCAACATATTTTGCTTCTTTTAATCCACGCATACGTTTTGCGGGTTTCTTGGTCAAAATGTGACTTCTGAAAGCAGCTCCGCGCTTAATGCGGTTTTTGGCAGCTTTGAAGCGTTTTGCCGCTCCGCGTACCGTTTTCATTTTCGGCATGCAAACTCCTTGCTGAATTATCTGAAAATTGCTTTATACCAGTGAGCATTTTCCAAAGCTAAGGATTTTAGCGGGATTTTGCTTAAAATGTAGTAAATGCATGAGATTTGTTTATATCAAAAATCGAACATTACTATGAAAATATCTTATACTGCCTATGGCATAGGCATATTTTTATGAGCTTTGATAAACTTAGTGTGCTAAAATCTATTTCTTTGGCACAGTCAGCATATTTATGTAGCGTCCCTCAAAATTCGGCTCATGGTCTCTATCGGCAATATCGTTCATCAAACCCCAAACATTATTGAGAACAGCTACGCCTGCATCAGGATTTGACATCTCGCGGCCTTTCAAAAAGACGCGGAAACGCACATGTTTGCCTGATTGGATAAATTCTCTTGCTTGTTTGATTTTGTAACTTATATCGTTTTGAGCAATTTTAACGGATAGCTTTATCTCTTTTATCTCTATGATTTTTTGCTTTTTCTTTGCCTCTTTTTGTTTCTTTTCTTGTTGATACTTGAATTTGCCATAATCCATTATTTTGCAAACGGGAGGATTGGCATTGGGTGAAATAAGCACCAAATCAAGCCCAAGCTCGTCCGCTTTTCTTAGCGCTTCATTTCGGCTTATGATGCCGTACTGCACGCCCTCATCACCGACACAACGAACTTCATTTGCTCTTATTTGCTGATTTAGCAATATATCTTTCTCTTTTTCTCTACTCAAAAGTGTACCTCACCTATCTTCTCCTTTACTAATTGGAATAATTTTTCTTTTGTCAGATTATACTGTTTTCTTTCTCGTCTGTCTCTTAAAGCAGCACTTTTTGTACTGACTTCTTCATCTCCTATGACTATAATCATTGGAACTTTCTGTTTTTCAGCCGTTCTTATGCGTTTATTTAAACTTTCATTTTTGCTTGAAATCTCAACATCTATATCCAAAGCCGTCAACTCATTTGCCAACTCTTTGGAGTAACCAAGATGCGCATCCCCGATAGGAATAATAACTATGGCCGTTGGAGCGATAAAAAACGGAAACTCTCCGCTTGTGTGCTCTGTCAAAATCCCTATAAATCTCTCAAATGAACCCAAAATCGCACGGTGTATCATAACAGGGCGCGCTCTTTCGTTGTTGGCGTCTATATATGACAAATCAAAACGTTCAGGAAGGTTAAAGTCTACTTGTATCGTTCCGCACTGCCATTTTCTTTTGAGTGCATCTGTTATTTTTATATCTATTTTCGGACCGTAAAACGCTCCTCCGCCCTCATCTATACCGTATTTTAATCCATTTTCATCAAGCGCGTCTTTAAGGCCTTTTGTAGCTTTTTCCCAGATAGTATCATCGCCGATTGCTTTGGCTGGTTTTGTTGAAATCTCCATCTCATAAGTAAAACCAAAACTCTTCATTATGTTATCAACAAAGCTCAAAATCTCCAGAATATTCTCTTTTATCTGCTCGGTACTACAGAATATATGAGCGTCATCCTGCGTAAATTCACGAACTCTGAAAAGTCCATGCAAAACGCCGCTTTTTTCATGTCTGTGAACTACTCCGTATTCAAAAAATTTCAAAGGCAAATCGCGGTAGCTTCTCACGTCATTTTGGAAAACTTTGATGTGTCCTAAACAGTTCATAGGCTTAATACCATATTCTGTTTCATCTATGGTCGTAAAATACATATTTTCGCCGTAGTTTTGATAATGTCCGCTAATCTTCCATGCGTCGGATTTTAAAAGTTCGGGTCCCCGCACAGGCTGATAACCTCTCAAGCGGTGTGCACGAAACAATAAACTCTCAAGCCTGCTTCTAAGCCTCGCGCCATTTGGCAGCCAAATAGGAAGTCCGCCGCCGACCTCATCATCAAACGTAAATAGTTTAAGCTCTGTTCCAAGTTTTCTGTGGTCTCTTTTCTTCGCTTCTTCTATCATAGTGATATGTTCTATCAAGCTTTGTTTGTCAGCAAATGCCGTTCCGTAAATGCGGGTTAGCATTTCGCGTTTTTCATCTCCGCCAAGGTATGCTCCAGAAACCCTCGTGAGCTTAAAAAATTTCAAATATTTGGTATTTGGCACATGAGCTCCGCGGCACAAATCTTCAAAATCACCCTGCTTGTAAGTTGTAACTATGCCATCAGGAATTCTAAGCAAGACTTCCTGCTTCAAATCGTCATTTTCAAATTTTTTGATTATCTCTTGTTTTGTGTAACCGCTTTTTACTATAGGAAGCTTTTCGCTTGCGATTTTTTGCATCTCCTGCTCTATGGCTTTGAGATTTTCTTCACCTATTTTTGTGCCGACTCTAAAGTCATAATAAAATCCATCTTCTATCACAGGACCTACGAAAAATTTTGCTTCAGGATACAATCTTTTTATCGCATGCGCCATTAAGTGAGCCGTGGAATGGCGGATAACTTCAAGTGCGTCGGGTGAATTGTCAAAATATATCTCTTTTGCATTTTGTGGTGGTTGTATGGCGCTTTGCGTATCTACTATAGCGTCATTGATTTTGTAAGCTAAAATATCGTCTCTCATTCTTATGAAAATTTCCTTTACCTGATGAACTCCCAAACCAACGGAAGAACATAAAAATTTAACCCTTATGGCATAAAATGGTGGCCACGAGAGGACTCGAACCTCCGACCACTACCATGTCAAGGTAGTGCTCTACCAACTGAGCTACGCGACCAAAATTTTTAAGGGAAGATTATATCTTATGAAATCTTTTATTTGTCTTTAGGCGTAAATTGCGGCAGCAAATCTCAACCAAACGCGTATGCCGCCGCAATTAAAAACAGGTACTAAATATTTGTATTGTTGTATTTTGCGTTAAACTCTTCATCGCTCATTATCAAATATATGATAAATTCAACAAAAGCTATAAGAGCCGGAATGAGCGTCCAGAAAAAAATCAGATACAAAATACCCTGCCCCGTTTTGCCAAGATAAAATTTATGCGCTCCAAAACCCCCGAGAAAAACAGCAAACAACGCTGCGTTTATTCTGTTTTTGCTTTCTGATGCCAAGCGTTGTCTAACGCCGCATTTGGGACAAATCTCTGCTTTAGCTTTTATAATATTGCCGCATTCGCTGCAAAATTTTTCATCTGCTCCCTTTGCGATAAAATCACTCATAATAAATCCTTGTCATTTTCTAAAAATAAGGTTGATATGATACATAATAAAAATTAACCTAGAATCAATTAATCCTCAAAAAAAGTGCCGCCATGCAAATTTAAGCCTAATATTATTAACACTTCTATATAATTCAAACCCTGCTTTTATTTTTGGACAGATGGGTGAGCTGGCTGAAACCACACCCCTGCTAAGGGTGCAAGTCTTAATCGGGCTTCGAGGGTTCGAATCCCTCTCTGTCCGCCAGCTATTTCTTAAGCTTTCTATCAGTTACGAAACCCTCTAAAATACGATACCTTAAGTTTCAACTAATCTATTTGGATTTATAATAATGGAAATAAAAAGGACACCCTAAGAGGACACCTAAAAATGCCAATAATTTTATCAGATTACAAAAGAGTTGCTAAAAACATCAAAATCAACAAGAAAAACATTAGAGAGTTTTTGTTTGACTTTAGAGTGAATGGCAAACGCTATCGCAAAGTTAATATTTTGGTTGAGAGGGCAGGTTGGAACAAAGCAGACTACACAAGAGAGGCTCAAGTAATGTTTGCCGAGTATCGCAACAGGATTGAATTAAAACGAGGCGATTTGACTATTACCGATAAGACAAAACTTAATGATGTTTGGGACATCTATTTTAAAACATTAGACCAAAACAAAAGATGGACTAAAGAGAAAAAAAGATTTTATACCCGCGTTATCAGTCCCTTTTTAGGCAAAAAAGCCATCGGCTCTATACAAGAACACCAAATACAAGACTTAATACGACAGCTTAAAGATGGGGGGGGGGTAAAGCAACGCGTACGGCAGGCACAATACTTGACATATTAAAACCACTATTTGATTTTTTGATAAAAAATAGAGTTATCAAAGAAAATCCAACCCAATTTATCACACTTAAAAAAGAAAATACTAAAAAGCCCGTTGTGAATGCAATGATAACATTTAAGCAAATTTATGATGGCATTATGGAATTTTATAAATATGAGCCGTTTTATAGAGCCTTGTTTTTATTTGCCCTTATAGGCAGACGCAAAAGTGAGATATTAAATCTCAAATGGCATAACATAGATTTTGAAAATAATTACTATTGGTTTGAGGATACTAAAAACAACAAAAAACAAAAGTATGAATTACCGCCATTCATAAAAGAGGCTCTTTTACAAATTAAAACAGGCCGTAACGGCTTAGTGTTTCAAAGTCCGATAATGAGACAAAAACTAATCAACATAGACAGACAAATGGCAGGGCTTAAAAAACATCTCAATATGTCCGAGTTTGCTTTGCATTATATGCGCAATGTTTGCGTTTCTGCATTAGCCGAGCAAGGGATAGCCTCTATTACATTAAGCGGAGTATTGGGACATAAAGACGCTACTACGATAAATAAATACCTATCCCTTAGCTATTTTAACAGCAGTAAAAAAGGCAATGAAACAATTAATAATATCATAGATGTTGAGGTGGAATAAATGAGCTTAGAGAGTGTTATAAAAGAGTGGGCAGAGACAAAAGAGAGAAGGGTATTTGATTACCAAAAACAGTTACAAAGAAAAACATCTGATACGCCGTATTGCGGTGAAAAATATTCCGAAATAAACCATCTTAATTATACGCAAGACCAGATTAAAACAGCTTTTGAAAATACTAAGCACAACTTCACAGACTATGAGGTTGACAATATACTTGACCTAATAAACAGATACGCTTATTACCTAAAAATGAATGAGCTTTTAGACACAATTAGAGATAACGAAAAAAATATTAAAAGCCTAAATATAATTGCGGAGCATTTTAATAATGATTTTGTGGATTTTTTGAATAACTTTTTGGATTTAGATAAAGAGGTAAGAACCGATACAAATACATATCTCAAATATCTCAAGATAGATGGTAATGCTAAAGATGTTATGGCTCATTATTTGAGATGTCACTTTACTTATCAATTACAAAATTTACGAGAATACTTTCAGGGCAAGAAAAAGCGTAAGGACGGCATTACTGTTACAACAGATGATTTAACACTAAATCTATTTATAAGACCAAAAGTAAAAATCTTGCAAAAACGAAATCCGAGATTGATTTTGAAATGTTTACATTATGAATTGCTTGCAAATTGTCCTACTATTACAAAACAAATATCACTTAACTTGATTTATGATTTTTTTTCTATACTTTTAAGTGAAAGCAAAATAGAGCACTCATTCAGTCGTGAAGCTATTAACCTCATCAAGACCGATGAAAATCATTTTTTTACAGTTGACGAATATTACAAGCCAGAATTTGACGATAAAAAACAACCGATTGATGATGTAAAAATACCAAGCCATATTGAAGAATTAAAAGACATTTTTATTGCTCTTAAGTGGATTAGGGAAAATCTTGACTTCAGAGTGGTTGTTTAAACCCCCTAAAATACGACACCCCTCATTTTGACCCATATTTTTACCTTACATCATGCGTAGGCGATAAAGTAAATCTTTTTATATTATTCCTCCATAAAATATTTTTGATACTTCGGTATCACAGCATAATGCATTATGACTTTATTTTTAGGAACTCAAAATGAGTTTAAATAATGTCATTAATAAAGAGTGGTTAAGTCCACGAGAGTTAGAGTTGCTTTACGGCATTAAAAAAGCCACACAAGCTAAATACAGAATGGCGCGAAAAATACCCTATTCAAAAATAGGTCAGTTTATCCGCTACAATAAAGAAGCTATCAACCAATGGCTTGCTAATCATAATGTTAGAGGTGGACAATGACCACCCCTCAACAAAGATTAACACATAAGGTTAGATTATTAAAAGCACTTTATGAGACAAGGCTAAAACTTACGGCAACGGATTTTAGTTATGTCTCTAATGCCAATCAATACTTTGCCGAGCTTGAACACCAAGACCTCATTACAAGCGAATGGGGAGATAAAGGCAGTGCAAAGGTAAAATTCAGATTTATTGCTGAAAAACAGTCAAAAAAAGCCGAGAAGTATCTAAAAGCATTCGGAGGCTTAAAGCCAAATGCTAATAGGATACATTGACAGTTTGGCTCTCAATATTGACAATGGTATTTTAGCAAAAATAAGAGAATTTGGAGTAATAATCACTGTGAAAAATGGGCTTGACTTTGATAAAGAACTACTCAAAAGATTTAAACTCAAACGATTGCCCCTTTATGATTATTTAGCTTTGTTATATACCGAGCGGGGTTTAGAATATAAACTAACCAAACATATAACAGCCAAAACCGCAACTCTTACATTTCAAGGGCTAAGACAGTACACGGAAATATCAAAACTAATGCGCGAGGATTTAAAAGATGTGATTGCCATTATCGGCAAAGACAACCTCATCTTTGCGCGAATTGACATAGCCATTGATAAAGACGCTCCGTTTAACATAGCTAGAATAGCCTCTGCTTTAAAAAGAGAGCCAAAGAGGTACAAGAGAATACTACTTACCTTAAAACAGCCAAAGAGAGCAAAACAAACAGGCATTTTGATGTAAAGCATTATGCTAAAATCAAACCAAAGTTATACCGTCTTGAATTTGCTTTCAAAGGTCGGTATGCAAAGGGCAAGTATGATGAGGTCAAAACAAGGTGCGAACGGGTTATCAAAAAGGTAATTTTTAACTTTAAGATTAGAGATTTTGTTCCCTAATAAGTTAGTGTACAGAATTTTTCAAAAAAATGCCAATGAAGCTCGATAGCTACGAATGTTTGAACAACTTTTAAGTTTAAACAGCAAAAAACGATAAAAAGAGACAAAAAATGAATGAGAAACAAGGTAAAAAAATGAGCGAGAAACAAAGACAGCAAGAATTTCTACTGCTAAGAGCAGACGGTTTGAGTTATGACAAGATAGCCAATCAACTACAAATATCCAAACCTACTGCTATTAAATGGGGCAGGCTTTTCAAAGCCGAGATAGACGACTTGAAATTTCAAAGTTTTATAGTCTTAAAAGAACAGTATCAATTTGACAAAAAAGCAAAGTATGAAAAACTCTTGCAACACTTAAACCGTATTGATGAGGCTTTATCAACAGTCAAACTTGAGACCGCACAGCCTAAAGACTTATAGCAAATCAGAAATGATATTGTAGAGCAATTGAACATATTGGAAAAATCTGTCAATTTTACTCAAACAGATATGACAGAAACTGATATTTTCAATTATGAGCAACCCGTTATTATTAAATTAGATGAGATTGATTAATGCGTATGCAAAAGCTATCCAAAATCGGACGGTTAAGTGAGCCATCGGCAAGCAAAGCAACTGTTTTATTGGTAATAGCTAAGTTGATAAAAAGGGTAATCAGTGAGGACAACAAGGTTATAGCCTATTCGCTTATGCTATCGGCAAAAGATTTGGATAGCAGATTTGACGAACCAATAAAAAAGAGTGAATTAAAAGCTATTATTGACGCACACGGCTTAGAAATAAAAGAGTGTGAATTAATTTAAAGAACAAAAAAATGAGATTAGCGAGCAATAATAACAGGATTGGAGAGTTTAACAATGAGCTTGTAGAAACCAAGCTTTTGCATTGCATTGGCATTTTATCAACCATGATTAAAGCCAAAAAAGCAGATGATGATATTGATTTTGCATTGGAGTGTGCATATTCTAATGCACAAGATATTTATGCTTTACTGTTTGATGATGTTGAGAGAAAAAAGTCATTATCCGAGTAAAAAAAGTTTTTTGAATATGCAAAATAAGAATAACAATATGGATAACAACCTTATTGTATGTAATCAATTGACAGCTATTTAAAGGGATTTGAGTGGTTAGCTTAAATCCCTCTATCTCCACCATACAAAAATCAACTAAATTTTTAGCCAATCTATTCGTAATGTGTCCACATACTGATTATTTTTATTGTGTGCTCTGTTTCTATCACTTCGTAAATAAGTCTGTGCTGTATGTTTATCCTGCGCGAGTAAGCTCCATGTAAATCGCCTTGTAATTTCTCATAGGACGGCGAAGTTTTAAAAGGGTTTTGCTTTATTAACTCTATGAGTTGTTTTGTCTTATCAGCAAGTCCTGCCGACTTCAATTTAGGAATATCATTTAACGCTCGTTTTGTGTAAACTATTTTCACCAAGTAACATTATCCTCTGATACGCATTCTGATAACGGAGTTTTTAGCCCCTCTACAATCGTTTCTTTCATCTTTGAAATAGAAGCTAAATGCAAAGTCTCCATTAAGCCGTTGTAATCGTCCTCACTCATAATAACAGCATTACCTGCTTTTGTGTTTACGCTTACAATATCGTTGTGTTTGATAGTCTGTTCAAGTATGCTAAAAATAGATTTTCTGAAATTTGTAATATTTACGCTTACCACTTTTTACTCCTTAATATTTATGTACATTATGGCGTACATATGCTTAAAAT